>NZ_JAUBTT010000035.1:0-383 GCF_036705125.1 Microcoleus sp. B7-D4 | reverse complement strand
CGGCTTTGAGCAATTGCCCTGAGCTCCGAAACCCAGTTTATCTATTGCCTTGCCCGTCAGAACTACCAACTTACTCAAAACTTAAAATTCGCTCTTGCTATTGTAAAGATTTCCCTTTATAATCATCATCAGCGGTAAAGAAACGTAAATTATACTCACAATCCACTCATTTTATGCTACAGCAGAGCTATGAGGTGGGAAGTTGTGACTAGAACAACGTCCGTTGTAATTATATCCATTTGGAGATTTCCGTAAATGACAATCGCAGTCGGACGCGCCCAGACCGAAAGAGGCATATTTGATGTACTCGACGACTGGCTCAAACGCGATCGCTTCGTCTTCGTAGGCTGGTCTGGCATCCTGCTATTCCCCTGCGCCTACCT
>NZ_JAUBTT010000034.1:0-72467 GCF_036705125.1 Microcoleus sp. B7-D4 | reverse complement strand
GCTGCTGACTTCCAGATTCTGATTGATGCGAACAGCCAGTATACTTACGGCGTGCCGCCTGGTAGCAAGCGAGCTCCCGTTTCTGCGACTAACTCTCGCGGTTTGGCGGCGACACCGCTGGATTGGTTGGATTTAACAGGGCCAGGGGATAGTTCAAATGACTTGACTCCTACTTTTGAATGGGAATTTGACGAATTGCCGAGTGAAAATGTAGAAGAAGTTAACCTCTTCCTCAGCGTATTCGATGAAGGTGAAGGACTGCTGCCGTGGGATGAAGTTGTCGATTTACCAGACCCGAATGGCAATGAATTTCTGTTCAATCAAGGATTGAGCAAACCAGAACAGTTGGACTTATTGACAAAACCTTGGAATACTTCTTTTTACCGCAGCCAAGAGAACGACTTCAACCCCAACCGAATTCTAACTGCAACTTGGCAAAGAGGTGATGACGGCATTGGCAAGTGGACTTTGGATGGCGGGCAAACATTTATTGAAGGTACAAATACCAGCTTCACGCTACCTGACAACCTCACTTTGACAGCGGGTCAGGAGTACAATTGGGCTGTTGAAGCTTGGAATAAAAATGGCAGCCGGAACATAGAGTTTGGCGATTTTTGGACGCCAATATTGACCGAGCCCGATGATGGTAATGATGTCTTCCCCAGCGTAACTGTGCTGACTCATGGCTTCAAGCCTCCCTTTAGTGCTCCCTTTTTTGATAACCCTGGAATTCCTTCAGAGTTTTACCAACTGGGCAATAGTATTGCCAATGCAGGTGCTGAGGACAACGGTTTGATGATGAGGTACGACCTCGCTACTGGTTATTGGGTTCCTGTCACCAAATATGGAGCGGTTGCGCCAGATTTCCCAGCAGGTGAGAATCCAGAAAATGACGCCGACTATCTCACCAAGTTGGAGAGTTACATAGCTCCATACCTTGACAACAATCAACCGTTAGTGCTGCTGAATGACTGGTCGAATAATAATGAATCGGCAGCTCCTGATTCAGGTTTTAGCGAAGCAGTGGCAGATACTTTCTTTGCTTCCATCGTGCAGTTAGACCAACTGTTCATTGATGAAAATAGCACGGCAAAACAAGGAGCAATTTTCAATTCACCGCTGCATTTTGTTGGTTTCAGTCGGGGAACAGTTGTTAACAGCGAAATTATTCAGCGTTTGGGGACTCATTTTCCTGAAGCTGGTGGAAAAGAAAACTCTGATATTCGCGACCTTCAGATGACAACTTTAGACCCCCACGATTTCGACCAACCGGGGCTAAATGTAGTGACAGATAATTTCGGCGATTTCCGCGAACCGAAGGTTCAGGTTTGGGAAAATGTCACTTTTGCGGATAATTACTATCAGACAGTACCGGATTTATCAGGAGGTACGGTTTCGCCTGCGGGTCGGGATATTCCCAATCTTCCGTCTACTGAAGATGGAAAAACAGCCCCCGGACTTCAGTTTCCGCGAGAAGGTTGGAGGTCAGAAAATCCCGATGCTACTGCTCCGCTGTTGGGAGAACCGGATTTGTCTGTTTTTCTGGGAACTAATCAAAATAACCCAGATTATGACAACAGTCGTGCTGGGTTTACGAAGGAAACCGATCCTACTGTTGGTATTGCTGGAAGGGGAGCTGTACACGGACGTGTTTTGAGTTGGTATGGGGGGACATCAGATTTGTTTCCAACTAACTTCCCGTTCGATGAAAACTTAGATGCTAATCCTCTTTTCCGCCGACGCGGCGATGGGTATCGCGAACCTTTGTTCGATAAGGACTTTTCATTTGGCGCTACTGTTTTGACAGGTGCCGCTCGCGTTAGCCCTTGGTATACGCCGGAAGACAGTTTTGAGCATGGTGTTGATGCTGCTCCTTGGGAAGGAATTGGTACGGGGTGGTTTTATTCGGTTTTGGGTGGCGGAAAGGAGTTTCGTCCCCAAACGAATGTAGAGCGTATCCCGGTAGATTTTGACAATACTTATGATGCCAGGATGCGGGGAGATGCTGCGGTTCCTACTTTGTTTAACGGCAATTTTGATGCGGTTTTCAATCCGCAGGGTGGTAATCGGACTATTTTTTCTAATGCGATTCCTGGTTGGTCTTTTCATAATGGCGAAACGTCAGCGAGTGTGTCTACCAGCAATCTCGTTGATGTGAATCAGCTATCTGCAACAGAGGCTCCGGCTTTGCACGCGGAACTCGATAGGATTGGGGTCGATCGAACTCAAGCAAATTATGCTCTGAAGCTAGAATCAGGTAAAAGTATTACTCACAACCGTTTTGTTGTGCCTGAGTGGGGGAATTTACGATTTGACCTCCATGTTCCCGAAACAGAACTGGTGGATCGAGATCGACGCAGAACAGTTTTGGTCACTTTGTCAGCAGCAGATGGAAGTCCTTTAGGCGTTTCATCATCGATCAACTTGAGGCGAGCGAATCGTACAAGAGGTGCATATTTAGCAGATACACAAAGGATTGATTATGGAATTCAAGGGTTTGAGACTTTCCAAGTAGAGGTGCCTGACAATTTGCGCGGTCAAGTAGCAACTCTGAAGTTTGAAGTTGTTGGTGGCGGTAATGTTTACTTAGATAATGTATTTTTCAAAAGCCAACATCTACTGTTTGGAAATCCCTCAGATGCCAGGAACACAACTGATCTTGCTATTGCGGAGCGCAATAACTATTTGCTAGAGAAAGCACAGTTTGCCACTGCTTATGATGACAGCAGTAAAACTCCTAAATGGGTAAGTTGGCAACTGAATCAAAAGTGGCTGGGTAGTGTTGCGCGCTCAAATCTCAGATTTATCGAAGATCAAAGTATTCCTGAAACTTGGGGTCGGGTCAAAAATGAGGACTACAGCAACAGTTTGTATTCAAGGGGTCATATGCTACCTTCGTCTCAGCGAACTAATAGTGAAAAGGACAACATAGCGACTTTTTTGATGACGAATGTAGTTCCACAGCATCAAGATAACAACGATCTCAGCCTAGATGAAAATCCGCCAAGTCCAGCATGGACGAGTTTTGATGATTTGCTTGCATCCACTACTAATATTGACTCAAAAGAGCTTTATGTTGTCGCTGGGGGTTATGAAAGCAATCTAAATCCTCAACGTATAAGCCATAGAGCAAGACCCAGCAGATTAACAAATCCCCAGATTCTTACAAGCAAAGGAATCAATATTCCTGGTTGGACTTGGAAGGTCGTACTGGATTTAGAGCAACCAGGACTGAATCCTGCTAATGTCACAATTGCTAACACTACAACTTACGGCATTTTGACACCCAACGAGGTTGAACCAGCTCACGTCCCAACTAATCCAAATGGATCGGTAGATGCGAATGGAGATTTCCCACTTCCAGTTCCTCACCCATTCAATACTTTGTTGGGGTTAAGTCTTCCAGACATACAAAACAAAGCTGCTTGGAGAAATTGGCAAACATGGCAACTGACTGTTAACCAAATTGAGGAGTTGACTGAGCTTGACTTCTTCTCAAATATTCCAGACGAGATAGAGGAAATAATCGAATCATAAGGCTGATCGTATAGACATCAAACAAATTAGCCTGGAAAGCTTGCTTAGCATACCAGGCTATTGACTTTTAATAAAGTCTATGAGTTGAAGCTGATTTGACTTTTTCTTATATCAAATCAATCTTAGACCGTGCTAATGAGATAATCAAAGTATATCCTACCATCTCCAATACCCTTTTCCAGCAAAACCGATCTATCAATCCCTTTAGGAGCAATCGTCATTCCTAATAGTACCATCAGGCATAATGGTATTGCAGAAAATCACACGACCTTCTCCGGTGGCTGCAAATTCTGCACCCATTAGATTGGCTCTAGTCAGGTTAGTATCAATCAATCGCGTACAATGCAGGTTGGCTTCTCTCAAGTCGGCATCAACCAGTTCGCCTCCCAGTTCGGCATAATCTAAGATAGCGTCCCTCAAATCGGCAGCAATCAATATAGTACCCAATAGGATAGCAGATTCAAGGTTCGTACTACTCAAATTAGCACCGCTGAGATTAACAAAACTCAAATCGGCTCTAGTCAAGTTAGCACCGCTGAGATTGATACCACTCAACTCATTCTGACCTGGTGGGAGGTCTCTAATATCACCCACGTCAGCAACGTTTAAATCAGCATGACTTAAATCAACTCCAGAGAAATCCCTCTCTCCGACAGCGTAACGTCTATATAGTTCTTCAACGTCCATAGCTTTCTTATTCAAGCTGTTTATACTTTGATAATAGCGCGATTACTTCTACTTTTTATCAATAAATATATCAAGCTGTGCGAGAGGTTGAACCCGATCGCATACCAAGTAATCCAGATGGCTCAGAATGAATACAACAGTCCTAAAATCTCAACTCTCAAATCTAAAAACGCTAACTGCGCCGAATATTAAAACAACACCAATCTTGGCGCTTCCACAAAGTAGCGACAATCCAGCCGTGCTGTTCGAGAGTGTCAGCAATTGGCTTAGCTTGTTCGAGCAAAATGCCGCTGAGCACGCCCCAAGTAGTGGGTTTGCTAATTGCAGTGAAGTGCGGGATTAAATCAATGATTACTTCTGCTAAAATGTTGCATATCAAACCGTCGATCGGCTCATCGACCATTTCTTTCAAACGATCGATACTTCCGAGCTCTGCAACCAACTGCTGAGAATTAACGCGGTTGAGTAGTCTGTTGCTAATGGTCGATCGCACTGCCAAAGGATCAGTATCCAAAGCATAAACTTTTGTAGCGCCCAACAACACCGCGCCGATCGACAAAATACCCGATCCGCAGCCGATATCAGCAACGATGCACTCTTTGTCATCAAAACCGAGCCGCATTTCCAGCGACTCCAGACAAAGTTGAGTAGTAGCGTGAGCACCGGTACCGAAGGCCACACCGGGATCTAAACGCAAAATAACGCGATCGGTATCAGTCGGTAAGGGCAGCCAAGCCGGGTTAATTAAAAAGCGATCGCCCACTTCTTGAGGCTGCCAGTGCTCCTTCCAAGTGCTGCCCCAGTCTTCATCTTCAATCAAATCCCACTGCATCGCAGGTAGGGGCAAACCTGCACACAGAGCATCTTGGCGCAGCCACAGAGACAGAGCGGCCAAATCCAGCAATCCTGCCTGTTCTTCGGGCAAATAAGCCGACATCAGGCAGGAATTGCTTTTGAGCTCCGTAGCAGTTCCCCGACAGTTAAATCGTTCCAGACGCCAAAAGATGATATCTTCCAGCGCCGGATCGCAAAGAATTCTAATTTCCCACCAGCTATGTGCCATAACGATTTTAGATTTTAGATTTTAGATTTTAGATTGACCCAGGGGAACTGGAGACTGGGAACTGGGGAGTGAGGAATGAGGATTGGCTAATAGAAAAATTCCCGCTTTCAGGCCAATTACCAACGATCAATTACCCATTACCAATTATCAGCCCTGGCATCCAAAATCTAAACTCCAAAATCCGTCAAAGATTTACCGTGTAAGCATCCCGAATTCCCGGAACTTTTAGGATCTCGGCCAGTATCCCCTCTGGTAGAGGGTCATCGAGGCTCAAAACCATCACCGCATCGCCTCGCACGATTTTACGGCCTACTTGCATACTGGCAATATTGACATTAAAACTGCCCAATTGGGAACCAATTTTGCCAATAATCCCCGGCATATCGCGGTGCAGGGTAAACAGCATATGGTGAGTGGGGGAAACGTTGACCGGGAAATCGTCAACGCTGGTAATCCGAATTTCGCTTTCGCCGAGCACAGCACCCGTGACTGTGTGTTCACCGAGAGTTCCCTTGGCCGAGAGGTGCAGGGAGCCGGTGTAGTCGCGAATTGAGGCGTCTCTGGTTTCGACGACGCGAATTCCGCGTTCTTTGGCTTCAATGCTGGCGTTGACGTAGTTAACGCGCTCTCGCAGGGCTTGGGAGAGCAGGCCTTTGAGGGCGGCGACGACTACGGGCTGGCTTTGGTTGCTGGCCAATTCGCCTTGCAGTTGAACGTTGAGGTAATCGACTCGGCCTCCGGCTAGCTGGCTGACGAGGTTGCCGAGGGTTTCGGCGAGTTGCAGGTAGGGTTTGAGTTTTTCGATCGAGTCTGGGTAAATTCCTGGTATGTTAACAGCCGATCGCGCGGGCAGCCCCAACAGTACATCGCGAATTTGTTCAGCCACGTCGATCGCCACATTCACCTGAGCTTCCGCTGTGGATGCTCCCAAGTGGGGCGTCAGCACGATGTTCTGACCGACACTCCGCAGCGGGGAATCAGCTTGCAGCGGTTCGTGTTCGTAAACGTCGAGCGCTGCGCCGGCAATCTTGCCTTCTTTAATGGCTTCTGCGAGGGCTGCTTCGTCGATGATGCCGCCTCTGGCGCAGTTTATGATGCGGGCCGTGGGCTTCATTTTCGAGAGCACTTCAGCGTTAATTAAGTGCAGGGTTTCCGGCGTTTTGGGAATGTGCAGGGTGATGTAGTCGGATTCGCGCATCAGCAGTTCGAGTTCTACCAAGCGGCAGCCCAACTGATCGGCTCTTTCGGTCGAAATGAAGGGATCGTAGGCCAGCAGTTTCATGCCCATTGCTTTGGCTGCGGCTGCGAGGTGGGAGCCGATTTTGCCCAAACCGACGATGCCGAGGGTTTTTTTGTAAACTTCTACGCCGAGAAAGCGGTTGCGTTCCCATTTACCCGCTTTGACGGATTCGTTAGCTTCCGGGATGTGGCGGGACATCGAGAGCATCATGGCGAGGGCGTGTTCGGCGGCGGCGATCGTGTTGCCTTCGGGGGAATTGACGACTACAATTCCTTTGCGGGTAGCGGCTGGTACATCGACATTATCTACGCCGACGCCGGCTCTGCCGATAATTTTAAGTGAATTCCCGGCTTCAATGATTTCTTTGGTAACTTGGGTGCCAGAACGGATCATTAAAGCGTCGTAATCTGGAATAATTCGTACCAGTTCTTCGGCTGAGAGTCCTGTGTTTACGTCAACTTGCGCGACTTGGGAGAGGATGTCAATTCCGGCTTGGTCGATCGGATCGGATACTAGAACTTTAGGCATAGCAAGCAATTGAGTGCAATAGTAAAAATAGACCGAGCGTTGGCGAGCTCAAAGTTGAGACTTAGACTTAGAGCAGTATCTAACAGCTCAGCTCAAGCTTGCCTTTGTGCAGTTTGAATTGTATCTGTATTCGGTCAAGGTCGGCCGTTTTTTGCATGAAATATTTTAGCTTTGCGGGCGATCAGACTCTCTGACCGTCTGAAAATCCCCCAAGTGCTTAGCTAGTATGTCTTTTCGGTCTATAATAGACTTTGGCTATTTCAGCCTAACTATCAGGAATTGTTTTCTAATGAATTATCTTATCGCCGTACTGCCCGATCGAATTCAAGCCGAAGCTGCCTACTGTGCTCTCGAAAAAGAAGGCTTGCCTATGAAGCAAGTGAGTATTTTGGGCCGCGGCTACAAAACTGCTGATGAATTTGGCTTGATCGACCCGAACCAGCAAGCGAAGAAACAAGCTAAACTCATGGCTATTTGGCTGATTCCCTTTGGCTTTATTGCTGGGGTTACTTTCAGCTTGATTACTGAGTTGAAGACTTTTGCCTGGGCGGGGGAAATTGGCGATCACGCGATCGGCGGTGTACTCGGTGCGATCGCCGCTGCGATGGGCAGTGTTTTTGTTGGAGGCGCGGGCGGTATGGCTTTTGGTAGTGGCGATGCTTTGCCCTACCGCAACCGTTTGAATGCGGGTAAATTTTTGATTGCGGTTAAGGGTACTGATGATTTGACTGGGAAAGCTGCGAAGATTTTGCAGCAGTTTGAACCGGAAAATATCCAAGGTTATACAGAGACTTAGTTATTTGTTTGTTAACAGATACATTTAACCCGGCAATTCCCGGAAGTCCGGGATTGCTGAGTATGGTAGGACTTGGAAATCAGCAAGAATTCCAGTCAAAGAGGTATCTCTCAAAGCTTTTAACA
Source organism: Microcoleus sp. B7-D4 (assembly GCF_036705125.1). NCBI lineage: Bacteria > Bacillati > Cyanobacteriota > Cyanophyceae > Oscillatoriales > Microcoleaceae > Microcoleus > Microcoleus sp. B7-D4. Next base: position 64,491 of record NZ_JAUBTT010000034.1, on the reverse strand, counting down.
AAATATTAAAAGCGCCATTGGCGTCCCGATCTAGTTTGTGACCGCAGGAGGGGCAAGCAAAATGCTTGCTACCTCCTAATTTTGTATGAATGTGACCGCATTTTGAACAGGTCTTAGATGTGTACTCTTCTGTTACGTCTACTACAACACAGCCGTGTTTAGCTGCTTGATGCTTCAACGTTTTTTTGAACTTGTAATGCGAGAGTGTAACCATCGCTCTCGCTGTTTTGGTGGCAAGGCGACGCTTACCTTTCTTTACCATTTGCTGTGTCTCGAAAGTGGGAAGAAAGATTGCCTGATACTTGTCGCACAAGTATTTTGCCGTTTTTTTGTGGAGTTCAGAAACTAAATTTTTGATTTTGATTCTGATCTTAGATGCAGCTTTTCTCAATCGATACCGAAGTCGCTTAAAACTCCTACCCTTATTTTGACCGATTCGACTCATCAATTTATCTAAATGGCTGGCAAGGCGGTAAACGCGGCCAATATCGTATTTGCCTATTTCTAAAACTTCTTGTCCGTCAAACCCAGTCATGAAAGTTCTCACTCCAGGGTCAAGCGCTACAGCTAACTTTGAGTCGGTAGCGACAGGCTTAGTTTCATCAACCGCATAACTGATGAACCACTGACCGTTAATGAGACTGAGGCTCGGTTCATGCTGCATAACTTCCAGTATTGGTTCTGCCGACTTAAAACTTAAACTTTTGGTTGCTTGGGGATAGAATATACAGGATTTCCAGTTATCGACTTGGAACCTAATCGTTTGAGAAGTATCGCGACACGTTCTAAATTTGGCTAAGCCTCCCGACTTCTTTGCGGCTTTATAAGCTTCAAACGCTTGAAAAATTGCTAACTGCCTGGGATTGTAAGGTTGTTGTTTTACCCAGTCCGGTGCGCCATCCATAATCTGCTTTCGCAGATCGTATTTACCGATTCTTTGGGTTTTTAGAATAGCAATCGCTTGGTTGTAGCACCACCGACTAGCAGCTATCCAAGTTCTCCAAGTTGCTGCTAATTTCGTTTCCGGGTAAACTCGGATCTTCTTTGATAGTAGATTTGTATTTTCCGAGTCCGTAGAGCCGACAACTGAATACGTGGATGATGGCAAGGATATCTTCAACCATTTCTCTTTCTGGAGATAACTCTGTTCGACCGAGAACCACGAGTTTGCAATCGTTTTGCTCGCATACCCATCTGATGAGGTCACAACCAAACCTTGCGAGTCGGTCAAGGTGGCAGACCACAATTTGGCTGACAGTTCCTGACATGACTTGTCCCAAAAGGGCAAGAAGACTTTTTCTTTTAAAATTGAGTCCTCCGCCGATATCTTTGAAGACTTGGCCTTGCGGGTAGATTCCTTGGAGGTAGCTAATTTGTCGGTTGAGGTCTTCTTTTTGTTTGGCGCTGCTAACTCGACAGTAGAGGGCGGTAATTCTTGGTTCGAGTCCGTCACTGAACACTGAGTCAATGTCGTAACGCCGCTGGTTAGTAGGAGTTCTAATTGTCTTGATTTTTCCCGCTTCGTCCCAGTTTCTAAGGGTTTTTTCGGAAACCGAGAGGAGTTTGCAGGCTTCTCTGGGGGTGACTCAAGCGAGTCATGCTGTTTGTTTTTTGCTTGCATCTCCTATGTTATCCTGTTTTACAAGGTTATTCCGGGAATTTACTAGAAATAATTTACTTTGTCGCAGCAGTTGACTGTTGACTGTTGACATTCAACTCGTGTAATATTTGGAGGCAGTTATGGAATCACAAACTATCCCCCTACATTCTCCCCTAGAATTAACGCTGGAATTAACCGACGAGCAGTTTTTTCAGTTGTGTATTGACAACCGGGATTTGAGATTTGAGCGGACTGCTAGTGGAGGATTGATTATTAGAGACTGTTGGCGAATGAATAAAGGGCTTCACCCCTCACCCCTAAAAATATAGCAATCCTAAATGATTATACTCGTTACCAGGCTCTTCCTGGTAACGCATATCCGGAGGCTCTGCCTCCATAGTCTGGGCCGAGGCAGAGCCTCGCTTACATCGGTTCCCAGGCAAAGCTTGGAAGTTAACCAGTTATTGAAACTGATGCGAGGATTGCTATAGTGGTTCTAGACTAAATGTCTAATTGACCATATAGCCATTAACTACCAATAGTGAACGGAAATACTGCCTCCTAGAGGTGATGGGTAACACCACCAGCGAATTCGCCAACAGTCTCTTTCAACCGCCGTCTTATCTTTTCCCGCTAATTGATGGTATAACCTATGAAAATCCTCCACGGGACTTGGATTCCTCAAACAGAAGAGAGTTTTGTTCAAGGTGGAACTTTTTGTCTTTGGGTTGAAACCACTCAAAAGAAAAAACAGCCTGCTAAGGTTCATCCCCGACAATTGGAGACGGCACAGTTAAGAGAGTTTCTAACGAAAGAAGCCGGGATTCAACTGTCAGCAGTCAGCAATACAAGTGCGATGGGGCGAGAATACGCGATCGTCCCTCGGTATTTTTTACTGCCCACTGCTGACAATCAGCCGTTGCCCTCTTTAGAACTAGCGCGATATTTAGAGACAGAGTTACCCGAAACATTTGAGTTGGAGTATTGGCAAGTTGATTGTGTGTCCATCGCCACCCACACTTTGACTAAAGTATTGAACGATCTGCATTTTTTTGCCCTCTACGATGTAGCAGAAGTTCAGTTTGGTTCAGACTTGCTATTTTGGTATCACTACACCCAAAATTTTAAGCAAATTGTTCTGAAAGATCATTATATTCCGGCGTTGCGCTATCGAGAAACTGCTCCGATCGCGATCGCACCCATCGAAACATCCGAACCCGCTGAGAAAGCCACGCGCGGGCGTAAGAAAGCGGGCGAGACAAAAACCAAAACAACTGCAAAAACTCCCAAAACACCTGCCCAAATTGCACCCAGCTTTGAGATTTATCCGGGATGGGAAATTGTTTCCACACAGTACGAAACTGATTTACAACGCTATGTTGAATGGATGCCTTTAGTTTGTGTGTCCGGTTTTCGGAAGATCCAGCTACAAGATACACCAAAGTTCTACGATCGCGAACGGTTGCTGCGGCATTTTTCCGAGTGTGCGATCGTGGAAATTGTCACTCAAACCCCCATCCCAGCATCGTTTGAAAATAAGATTGCGGATTCTTTACTCCAAATCTGCCTCAACCAAACACGAAAAATCGCACAAGTAAGCCTCGATCAATACCGGCAATGGCAAACCTGGCGCGATCGCATTACGCGCAATCAATCTGCTGACTCATTCTCCCTCTGCTTTCAACTACAATCCCCCGAAAACCCCGAACAACCTTGGGTTTTAGAGTTTCAGGTGGCTGCGAAAAAAGACCCATCTCTGCGGATGCCGTTGCAGGATTATTGGCGATCGCGATCGACTCAACAAAAACAGTTGCAAACACAATTCGGAGACAACTTTGAGCAACATTTGCTGACAAATCTCGGCTACGCTGCCCGCATTTATCCCCAACTTTGGCAAGGGCTAGAAACCGACAAACCTGTTAACATTACCCTCAGCTTAGATGATGCTTTCACCTTTCTCAGCGAGTCCGCTTGGGTATTAGAAGATGCCGGATACAAAGTGATTGTCCCCGCTTGGTGGACGCCGAAGGGGCGACAACGGGCGAAGATTCGCCTGCAAGTCAAAGGGAAGGGCAGCAAGAGCGCTGCAATCAAGGGCAAAGGATTGTTTTCGGCGGATTCCTTGGTGGAATATCAGTATGAATTGGCGATCGGGGGTGAACGGGTTAGCGAACAAGAATGGCAGGCGTTAGTAAATAGCAAAACACCGCTGGTGCAGTTCCGAGGACAATGGATGGAACTGGACAAAGACAAGATGCAGGAGATGCTAAATTTTTGGCAAAAACATCGCGAAGAAAACCCCGATTTAAGCCTGATTGACTTTATGAAGTTGACGGCAGAAGGAGAAGCGAGCGAACAGTTGGAGGTTGAGCGCGATCGGGCTTTATCGGATATGTTGGAGAAGCTGAACGATAAGAGTCGGTTAGAGTTAATTGCAGATCCAGCAAAGTTTAAGGGCAAGTTACGGGATTACCAAAAGCGCGGCGTTTCTTGGTTGAGTTATTTGGAAAGTTTGGGATTAAATGGCTGTCTTGCCGATGATATGGGTTTGGGTAAATCGGCGCAGGTAATTGCTCGATTATTGCAAGAGCGGGAAGTTTTATCGACTACAAAAGAGACAGAAAAAGCGATCGCACCTTCGGTCCTACCCACGCTGCTAATTGCGCCCACATCCGTAGTTGGTAACTGGCAAAAGGAAATGGAAAAGTTTGCTCCAGAATTGCGATCGTTGATTCACCACGGCCCTCAACGTTTGCAAGATGCCAAAGCATTTAAAGCCGCCGTCCAAGATTGTGATATGTTGATTACTTCCTTTACCTTGGTGCGAAAAGATGAGAAGCTGTTGAGCAGCGTAGCGTGGCATCGCGTGGTAATTGATGAAGCCCAGAATATTAAAAATCCAAAAGCGGCGCAAACCAAGGCGATTTTAAAGTTACCCGCTACCCATCGACTAGCATTGACTGGAACACCCGTGGAAAATCGATTGTTGGATTTATGGTCAATTTTTAATTTCCTCAATCCCGGATATTTGGGTAAAGAGGCGCAGTTTCGGAAGTTGTTTGAATTACCGATTCAAAAACATGGGAGTCGCACACAATCAGCCGCGCTCAAAAAATTAGTAGAACCTTTTATCCTGCGCCGTCTGAAAACCGATAAGTCGATTATTCAGGATCTCCCCGACAAAGTTGAGCAAAAGCTCTACTGCAATCTCACCCGCGAGCAAGCTTCCCTTTATGAAGCGATTGTGAAAGAGGTAGAACAAGAAATTGACGCGGCGGAAGGGATGAAGCGCAAGGGGATGATTTTGGCGACACTGCTGAAGCTGAAGCAAATTTGTAACCATCCGCGCCAGTTTTTGCAGGATGAAAGTGAGTTTACACCAGAGCGATCGCACAAACTGGAACGGCTGATCGAGATGATTGAGGAAGTCAAAGCAGAAGGCGAAAGTTTATTGGTATTTACGCAGTTTACAGAGCTGGGAAGCGCGTTGGAAAAATATATTAAACAAACGCTACATTACAACACTTACTACATCCACGGGGGAACCAGTCGCGAAAAACGGGAACGGATGATTTCAGAGTTTCAAGATCCAGAGTCTGAACCTTCGGTATTTATTCTGTCACTGAAGGCGGGCGGCGTGGGAATTACGCTGACAAAAGCCAATCACGTGTTCCATTTCGATCGCTGGTGGAATCCGGCAGTGGAAGATCAGGCGACGGATCGGGCGTTTCGGATCGGACAGGAAAAAAATGTGTTTGTGCATAAGTTTGTAGCAATTGGCACGTTGGAGGAAAAAATTGACCAAATGATTGAGGATAAAAAGAAATTGGCAGGGTCAATTATTGGTGCTGATGAATCGTGGTTGACTGAGTTGGATAATGAGGCATTTAAGAAATTAATTAGGCTCAATAAAAATGCGGTTTTAGATTAGGAGAAACAACATAAGAGAGGGAGAGGGGGAGAGGGGGAGAGAGGGAGAGGATTTTTGATTGTCATCGAAATATACAATTTAAATGCAGAACAGCTTATGTCACAATTTACTCGGACTTGGTGGGGCAATAAATTTATCGATGCGTTAGAAAGATTTACTGATTCTGGGCGACTCGGGCGGGGACGTGCCTATGCACGAAACGGCAAGGTAAAAAGCTTTGGCATGAATGATGGGTTAGTGATGGCACAGGTGAGAGGCTCGGTTAATCCTTATTTTGGGGTTTATAAGGAGCCTCTGTACACAACTCAAATTGAGTTTGAGCCAATTAGTCAGGCAAAGTGGAAAGTGGCGATCGCCCAAATGGCATCAAAAGCCAGCTTCATTTCCCGGCTGCTACTCAATGAAATGCCCGACAATATTGAAAAGGCTTTTGCACCCCTCGGATTGCACCTTTTACCCAGCAGCCGCGAGGACTTTAAGACTACTTGCTCTTGCCCAGACTATAGCAATCCGTGCAAACATATTGCCGGAGTTTATTATTTGGTGGCGGCCGAATTGGACAAAGATCCTTTTTTACTGTTTGAATTACGGGGGCTTTCTAAGGAAGTGCTGCACCGCGAATTAGCAAAAACGCCTTTGGGCTTGGCGCTTTCTGCAGAGTTAACTGCTGATGCAGCGGCCCCTGTGGCGGTGGATTCCTATTACACGCGGGCGATCGCCAGTGAGGCGCAAACGGTCAGCCTGAAAGAGTTTTGGCACGGTGCGAAGCGATTACCGCAGACGATTGATGTGGGGGTACAGAGTGGCGTAAGTGCGATCGTGGTGAAGAAACAGGGAGATTTTCCACAGTTTTGGCACAAGGATGGTTCGTTTATTGATGCGATGGAAGAACTGTATTTGCGGGTGAAGAAGAATAAGTAGTTGGGTGGACAATTTTGCTGCCATACTCGATCGAGCTCTTGCAAAAACTTAAACTCGAAGACTTCATAGATTTGGTACAATAATCGTACTCATCATATCAGCTTTACCAGCAACTAAAATCATACGATCGTTATTTGATGATTTTAGACTATAATTAAAGTAGTGCGACTGTTAAAAAAGTAGACTTTTTAGTTACAGCAAACTTTGGCAATTTCAAATTAGAATCTAGCATTAACTGATGTTACAAAGAGAAGAACTGTTAAAAGGCATTGAAAACCGCGAATGTGTGGCGCGGGCGATCGACCAAGCAGAACAAGCAATTAAAACTTGGGAAGTTACTCAGAGTGATTTTCTGTCGCCTCCAGAATTGGCGGACACTCTGACGGTATTTAAGCGCTTAACTGATGTGGAATTAGTGGCTTGGGGCGGCTACCCGCAAGCTGAAAGACAAAGAATTGCGATCGCGCGATCGGATATCCCGATCGACTCTGCTAGCGTTAGCATTGCTGCGGTAGAAATCGCTGGTAATTTCTTGTTCGATACAGCTTCTCACCGCGACTTTTTGGGGGCGATGTTGGGTACGGGAATTGTCCGCGAGAAAACGGGCGATGTGATTGTTTTGGGTGAACGCGGCGCCCAAGCGATTGTCATGCCCGAGATGGTAGAGTATTTGGAGATGAGTTTGCAGCAAGTGCGATCGGTTCCTGTGCAAACGCGGCGCATTGAGTTGAGCGAACTCAAAATTAGAGAACCCAAAAAGAAAGAAATGACAACTGTTGAAGCATCCATGAGATTGGATGCTGTCGCCTCGGCTGGATTCGCAATGTCTCGCAGCAAAATGGCCGATTTAATTGGCAGCGGTGACGTGCGAGTTAACTGGAAAGACGTTACTCAAGCTAGTTATAATGTCAAGTCGGGAGATTTAATTGCTGTTACGGGCAAGGGAAGATTGGAAATTGGGGAAGTTGCTGTTACTAAGAAGGAACGCTATCGAGTCCAGTTAACTCGATATTTGTAATTTATGGGCGGCATCTTCGGCTTGTGGAACAGGCAAGATGCCTGTTCTTAAGAATGCTGAGGCGAAGATGCCCAACCCCTACTCCCCCCAAAAAATTGACTCTTTGTGGAACAGGCATCTTGCCTGTTCTTAAGAATGCTGCAACATATAAGTTATACCACCCAAAAACCCCGAAAAACCCGGTTTCTTTGGTTTTATGCGTAATATCATGTCCGGTCAATTAACCATGATTCCTGTAGGGGCGGGTTCACCAAGATATTGAATAGAAACGGGAAAATCTGTAAACCCGCCCCGGCCTTTAATCGCGGTCAATCGATCGGACATGATATAAGTCATAAATCCAAATTATCGGGGAAAAGTTTTCCTTACCAAAACGGCGATACCCAGCATTAATAAGCCAAATAGTAAGCCAAACAGCAGACTCAAGATAATTGTCGCAGCAAAGGGATGCAGCGGTAGAGAAAGATCGGGTTGCCATTTAATCGGTGTATCCTTGATTAGAGGATAGGCGGCGGAAAAGATTTGTCCGCCGCCGATCGCAGTTCCGACAAAAAAGATGATATTCTCAAGCTGGCGATCGCGCTTTTTCTCCCCGTCTTCCTGTTCCCTGTCCAATTCTACTTGTTCAATTTCCACCATCCCGCGCACAGTGGATATCGACTGCTGGAACAACTCTTGACTAGCAATCAGGTAGTTTAAATCGATTTCAATTTGCCGCTGATACTTATCCTCAGCTAAATCTAGAAACTTCTGCAAGAAATCCAGATTGTCGCCGGGGATGCACAAACTTTTAATTTTTGTCAAGGCATTACCATAATTTTCAGCATTAGTGTCAATAGTATTTTTGTCTTCTTTCAAATACCGCACTTGCTGAGCACAATCAAACATTTTTGTGCGGACTTCAGCCAGAAATTGCTTTAACTTCTGCAACTTAACTTGTCTATCTTGTTCGCTTTCTATTTGACTGAATTCGGGAAGCTTCTTTTCTAACTCGCTGACTATTTGCTGTGCTTGGCGATACTTTTTCCTAGCTTCGCCATACACAAATACAATTTTAGCGCGAGAACACAGCAGATTCATCAAGTTAGAATTAAACGCCAGCGTTACGAATTTCAAAGTTTGGGGATTCTCTTGCAACCATACTAGAAAGTGACATCGCTGACGCGCATCATCTTGGCGGCTATCATACTCAAAAATCGGACTGCCGAATAACTTTCCTTCGGCGCGAAACTCTACTAATGGTTGCTCTTTATCTTGTACAAAAGCTTTAACCGATTCGTCAGCTAGTTTGCGGTAAGTATCATAAACTGCTGGTTCGGCGTATAATAATAAGGTTTGTCCCAGAGAGGGTTTAATTGCATTTGGCAACAAGCAACCTTGGGGATTTAATCGAGTTAAGTCCGCTACTTTCATTGTGACATTTTTATAGTAAAATGTCAAGTCTGCGGTGTAAGTGTCGTGAATTCGTAGGGCATAGATAGAACCATCAAGTTTCTGGTTATCTGGCTGAGTTATTTGCTGAAAATTAAGAGTTTTTCCATCGGGCTTTAGTAATTTGCCGTTATTCTGATTTTCCTGTTTATCGTCTGGTTCGTACTGTCCGTTTTTGTAGCAAGTTAGCTTGTCTCTGAGGGATTTTAGTTCGTTGATGTTAAATTCTTTGCCGACATTATCTGCTAGATTTTCCCACAAGGATTGAGCATTTCGGGCTACTTGTCCGTAGCCTGCGTCGCTATCATCCCGCAGGTGGAAAGGATAGAGGGTAATGCTGGAATTTTTAATTTGCCATTCTTGGCTCATAATCAAGTTTTTGAGATGTTTTCGAGTATTTCTATCAGATATTTGGGGCGGGCAAGATGCCCAGCCCACAAGATTTTTAGGGTTTGTCTTCTAGGAAGGTGTTTCTGGATTATTTGTTGGCGGTGTAGGCGGTGCAGATGACACAGACAAACCCAATCGAATCTTATTTTCCTTGAGCGTTTCGTAAAACTCCCTCACAATTTCCTCCGGTGCATCGCTATCAGTCCCACCCGCACCCGCGTGATAAATTTCGTTCTCTAAATTCTCTTCAATTTGAGGCCTGCTTTCGCACCAATCCTTGATTGTTTGAGCGATAATATTCACATTATCTGTCACAGAATCATCAAGCGCTGATAAGTGATCGACAAATAGCTTCGGATCGGATATTTTCAATAACTTACTAAAAGCCGCCACAATTTCTTCGGGTGTGGCCTCATCGGGAAGTGACATTACTAATCTCCTTAAATTACTCTTTTGAGTTGATAGCGGTAAAGTTTCGGTTTCGCCAATTAAGGTAAATGCAGCCCAAGCTATGGGACTCGGAAATCGCTCTTTTGTGGTTAGCATAGCACACCGCAAGGCGGCTGCTCGATTGTCGCCCCGTGCTAAATTTTGGTAGAATTCAGTCATTAGTAATTTGGCTGAATTCGCTCCCATATTCCACAGGGAAACGATGATGCTGGGGACTCCGGCGACGATGAAGCAGCGCGACAATCCGATGACTCCATCTCCCGTGATTGTACCGCGCCCGGTGCTGCACGCGCTTAAAACAACCAGTTCGGAATCGAGTCTTAATTGCAGGATTTCTGCGGCTATAAGTGCGCCGTCGTCGGTGTCTGCTGATGGTGCTAAAATAATCGCGCCGGGAATGCCGGAACCTTGGAAATCGTCGAGGAGTCCGTGGGCGGATAAATGGACGATGCGCGTGTTTAGCATCTTGTCTAAAATGGCGATTTTTGTGGCATTTTCTCCGCTAATTGCTTGGGTTCCTAAAGTTGCGGCGATGGCTTCGGCGGCTTCTTTTGCCCTGGACAGTTGTTTGAGTTCGTAGGGCTTTTCTTTGAATTTGGCGGCGATAGTTGGATCGCCGACAATTAGGGCGGCTTGTTTCAATCCTCGCACTCGGTTTTGATGTTCGCGGGTGATTTCTAATACTTGGATGGATGGGCTGGTGAGGATGGTATGATTTTCGATTAGGTAGCGGTTGTTGCTATCTTGCAAGGCGGCGAAAGGAACTAAAAATAAGTCGTAGTGGGGGACGAAGATGATGGGGGAATTAACATCGGTGGGTAGCAAGTCGATGATGGGTTCGATCAGGATTTGATGGAGGAGTTGCAATAGGGGAAAGCCGCCTGTTTCGTCTCGATTGTACTGGGATTCTAGCTGAATTTTTTTGCCTGCGTCGTCGGTTTCATCGGTGCCGATGGAGACGCGGGTTTGGAGGATGATTTGTTTGAGGGTTTGGTTTTGTTGGTTGAGGGGTTCGAGGCTGGCGGCGCGATGGGTGATGTTGCCGTTTGGTTGGATTACCCAGATGTAAATTTCTGGATTGACAATCGAATATTCAACTATTGTAGAGTTTCTGTCGCGGGCGATTTGTTGGATTTTGGGGATGGATAACCCCCCCAACCCCCCCTTGCTAAGGGGGGGCTTTGAGAGGTTTGCTTCTTCCTCAAATCTTGATAACCCCCCCAACCCCCCCTTGCTAAGGGGGGGCTTATGAGGGAGGAATTGAGATAACTCTTCTTCCCCCCCTTGATCAGGGGGGGACTGAGGGGGGGTTGTTAATAAGGTTTGCTGCAATAACTCGACGAAGGCACGGGTACGACCCATTTCAGATATTTCTAAGGCTTCATCAAATCTAGTTTGGGCAACTAGGACTTGTTGCAGCAGGCGATAGGCAGATATTTGGGTTTCAAAGATTGAGACTTTGTGATCATTACTTACTAATTCAGAACGCAGAGTTTCATGAATTGCGATTGAGGCGCGAAGTGCTGTTTCAGCTTCAGCAAGTTGGTGAGTTTTTAGGAAAGTATTTCCCAAATTGTTGAGAGAGATTGACTCTCCCACGCGAGCTCCGATTTTCTGTACAATCTTTAATTGCTGTTGGTAAAATTCGATCGCCATCTGGTATTCCCCTAGGGAATCGTAAGCTAAGCCCAAACTGCCGAGGGAAGTAGCTTCTCCTTGGCGATTTCCGATTTCCCGGTCAATCTCTAAAGACTGTTCGTGAAATGCGATCGCCCTGTGGTATTGCCCTAGGGAATAGTAAGCATTGCCCAAATTGCCGAGGGAAATAGCTTCTCCTTGGCGATATCCGATTTCCCGTGAAATCTCTAATAACTGTTCGTGAAATGCGATCGCCTTCTGGTATTGCCCTAGGGAATAGTAAGCTGAGCCCAAACTGCCGAGGGAATTAGCTTCTCCTTGGCGATCACCTATTTCCCGTGAAATCTCTAAATGCTGTTCGTGAAATGCGATCGCCCTGTCGAATTGTCCTAGGGAATAGTAAGCTGAGCCCAAATTGCCGAGGGAAATAGCTTCTCCTTGGCGATCACCTATTTCCCGTTTAATCTCTAAAGACTGTTCGTGAAATGCGATCGCCTTCTGGTATTGCCCTAGGAAATTGTAAGCTAAGCCCAAATTGCCGAGGCAATTAGCTTCTCCTTGGCGATCTCCGATTTCCCGTGAAATCTCTAAAGACTGTTCGTGAAATGCGATCGCCCTCTGGTATTGCCCTAGGGATTTGTAAGCTGGGCCCAAATTGCCGAGGGAAATAGCTTCTCCTTGGCGATCTCCGATTTCCCGTTTAATCTCTAAAGACTGTTCGTGAAATGCGATCGCCCTGTGGAATTGCCCTAGGGAATAGTAAGCATTGCCCAAATTGCCGAGGGAATTAGTTTCTCCTTGGCGATATCCGATTTCCCGTGAAATCTCTAAAGACTGTTCCTGAAATGCGATCGCCCTGTGGTATTGCCCTAGGGAATCGTAAGCATTGCCCAAATTGCCGAGGGAAATAGCTTCTCCTTGGCGAGCTCCGATTTCCCGTGAAATCTCTAAAGACTGTTCCTGAAATGCGATCGCCCTGTGGAATTGCCCTAGGGAATTGTAAGCATTGCCCAAATTGCCGAGGGAATTAGCTTCTCCTTGGCGATCACCTATTTCCCGTTCAATCTCTAAAGACTGTTGGTGAAATTCGATCGCCCTGTGGAATTGCCCTAGGGAATTGTAAGCATTGCCCAAACCGCCGAGGGAAATAGCTTCTCCTTGGCGATCACCTATTTCCCGTGAAATCTCTAAATACTGTTTGTAAAATGCGATCGCCTTCTGGTATTGCCCTAGGGAATAGTAAGCAGTGCCCAAATTGCCTAGGGAATTAGCTTCTCCTTGGCGATATTCGATTTCCCGATAGATAGTTAATGCCTGTTCCCAAGACTGCAAAGCTTCTCGAAATTGACTGATGTTAAACTGCTGAATTCCTTGTTCTAACAGTCTGTCTGCTTCCGCTTTTCGGGTGACTGCCACTGAGGTATTGTCATTCATCCCAAGCAGTATCCCGGCACAATCCATCAACCAATTAGCATTATTTAGTTCGCCCAATTCTCTAAGACGCTCGGCCTCTTCTAGCATTACCGCCACCAAGCCATTATCCAGCAATTCCGGGTGAGTTTTCAATATCTCTGCTTCTTCGCCGCTGGCACAGGTTAGCAGTTGATTTATCAGGTTGAGATAGGCTTGTTCGCGTTCTGAACTCATGGCGATTTAGGATTTTGGATTGTGCGATCCATTAATTTATGATCGGTTAAACACATCTGTTTGGGGCGGGCGATGCCCAGTTTTTTGTAAGGGTTCTCGCATTTGGGCGACAATATTGGCAACACCACGAGGATTTATTCTTTATTCGTCGGGCCGATGGTTTGTCCGGGAGGTCGTTTGTTTGTCCGGGGGGTCGTTTGTTTGTCCACGGGCTCGTTTGTTTGTCCGCGAGTCCGCCAGGGGTTGAAACCCCTGTCTCATAGCTAAAGTCGGTTGAAACCGACTGAAGAATGGTGAAAAATACTCGATTATGGTGACAAATACTTGATTGTTTATTTAATGTGCTTTTCAGTCCTCTTTTAGAGGACTTTCGCTCTCTCGACGGGGGTTTCAACCCCCGGCGGACTTGTGGGGTAGCGTCGGGGATTTTGGTAGCCCGAATGTGCGATCGACTTTTGGGAAAATTTGGGTTAGGGGCGATCGAATGTTTATCCTTGGGTGGGGGCGGGTTTATTTATATTGTCAACGATCGCGATTATTCCTCTTTCGCCCGAAACACCTTTTCTACCGACTTCACCAAAAGTTCTCGCGGCATCAATCGAGGCAGATTGGCGATGATTTGATTGGGAATTCCCCCTGTCACAACATTAGACTCATTTTTCTCTAAAGCTTTCAAAGCATCTCGCACGACTTCCGCTGCAGGAACGAGTTTTTGCCCGCTGCTGGATGCCATAGCTTTCGGGAATTCAGCTACTGCGAAAAAGTCCGATTCTGTCGGCCCTGGACAAAGGCACAAAACGCCAATTCCTAAATCTTTGTTCTCAGCCCAAAGCGCCTCACTGAAACTCAAAACAAAGGCTTTAGTCGCTGCATACATTGACAAGTACGGCATCGGTTGAAAAGCTGCGATGGAGGCAACATTGATAATACTTCCTGATTTTCGCTGCCGCATTCCCTGCAAAAATAAGTGCGAGAGTTCAACTAATGCTACAATATTTAGTTGCACCATTGTTAGTTGTTTCGCAAGCGGGCGATCGGCAAAAGCACCGTAATCGCCAAAACCCGCATTATTCACCAACAAATCAACCGTCCAACCTTTTTTAACAACCGCGTCAAATACAGCAGTTGTGGCTCCTGGTGCCGTCAAATCTTGAACGATAATTTCGACCAAAATATTGAATTCCTGTTGCAGTTGAGCAGCTAGCTGTTGCAATTTGTCTTCGGAACGAGCTACCAATATTAGATTGTGCTGGCGTTTGGCTAATTCGGCGGCAAAGGCTGCACCAATTCCGCCAGAAGCACCAGTGATTAAAGCAGTGGGCATGAACTTAATTCGGATTATGTGATATAAAATTTATATATTTTAACAATTATTTTGACGGGGAACCTGTAAAATAATTAAAAGGGAATAGGTGAGTTTTATGGCGCGTCTTACCGATCGAGCTTTTGAAATTTTGCGGGCAGAAGTTGACAAGTGCGCGGCGGCTGATAGTCTAGCCGGTGATGTCTACCGACGGATGGTAATCAAGCGGTTGGAGAAGTTACGATCGCAAAACGGCACTTTCGCCTCAAGAGATGAAATCCGCGATACCTTCAAAGACGAATTTCCCAACTTCAGCGAACAAGCTCTCAAAGCTGCCGTCAAAGCCAACCGCCCGCCCGGATTGTTCGGTAAAATCATCTTTGCTGGCAGTTTGCTGGGAAGTGCAGCAGGGATAATTTGGCTGCTAAATCTACCTTTTCCGATGATTCGCTGGCCCGTGGCCAAAACAATGCCGATATTGTTGCTGCCGAGTTTTATGAGTATGGATCACAATTACCGGCAGGCGATCGCCCTTGTGGAACAATCCGATCAACTGGTGAATAAAGCCACTGCTGTCGCTGATTTTGACTTGGGCGAAATTAAAGCAAAAGAGGCTCAAAAACACCTCGACGCCTTACCAGTTTGGTTTTTAGGTTATTATCCACAAACCTACTGCAATTTTTTCGGCTGCCGTTGGCGGTTTACAGTCGATGAATTTCAAGCCGCCCGCAAAAATGTCGGGCGCATGGAGGCTCAGATTTTCCAGCAAAAAAATGCTTTTACTCAGTTAAATCAAGTCGAACAAAATCTCAACGCGGCGAAACTGCAGTATCAGCAAGCCAAAACTGCTGCGGATAGACAAAAAGCGACGGTAAATTGGCAAAGTGCGATCGACCAACTCAATCAAATTCCCGCCGACACCCTCGCGGGAGAAACGGCTCAGCAGAAACTCCAAGCAGCAGAGAGAGATTTTAAAGCAATGGGCGGTGTAGCCACCGGATCGGTGCGTGCCGACAACTTAATCGAAGCAGCAAAAGAATTTGCATTAACTGCCGCTGTAGCATCCCAGAAACCGCCTCATTCAGCAGAAACTTGGCAAAAAATCGCATATTTATGGCAACAAGCTATTGAGAGGTTGAGCCTAATTGCCTTTGATAATCCGGGCTATCTTCATGCTCAAACAAAACTAGCTGAATATCAAAATAATTTAGGTACTGCCAAGATTAGACTGAAAGATGAACAAGAATCAGTGGAAGCTTTTAATCAGGCTAAAAGCTTGTTTGCTAAATTCCAAACTAACCTAAATTCTATCCGTCAAAATCCCGGTTACGGTCTCGGTTACTTGCAGGAAATTATCAACAAATTAGAATCTGTAAAACCGGGAACAACTGTTTATTCAGAATCTCAAAAATGGCTGCAATCTGCTCGCAAGAAACAGCAAGAATGGCAAAAAAATTAGTCAGTTGTCAGTTGTCAGTTGTCAGTTGTCAGTCAACAGTTAACAGTCAACCGTCAACAGTCAACTGACAACTGACCAATTACCAAGTCGGGTCAACATACAGATTAATTGTCACTTGCTTTTTTCCGTAAGGGATGCCGGAAATACAAGCACAAATCGTATCTCCGCCATCAATTTCTACTTCGCAAGCGTGACAAGAACCCATGAGACAGCCAGTAGGAATAGAAACCCCTGCACGTTTGGCTACATCTAGCAAAAGCTCTCCTGGTTCAGCTTCAACTGTCACGTTATCTGGTAAAAAACAAACTTTTGGCATGGAATATGAACCTCAACTCTAATAAACAATAATCAACTGTCAACTGTCAACTGTCAACTGTCAACAGTTAACTAATTAACCTAAAATATGCTTTATATCTAAATGCTTTTCCACTGTATCTGCTAGAGAGTCTAACAGAGTTTCGCGGTGTTCTCGGTAATTAGGAATACCTGTAGGCAATGCGCGGAGTCCCCGCTGCTGCCGCAAGTGATTTAACCAAGCTCGCCGCCAAGCCCCGTTGTCAAAGATGCCGTGCAGGTATGTACCCCAAATTGATTGAGAAGTATTGACAATGCCTAAACTAGCATCGTCAAATAGCGGTTGAGTCAAATCTGACTCTAGGATTTGCGTTTTTCCTTGATGAATTTCGTAACCGGAAACTGGCAAACCCGGTTGAGGATAGTTAGATGTTACGATTCGTTGGCGCGCAATTTTGTTCGGTGCCATCGCAGTTTTCAAAGGCAGTAATCCCAATCCTGGAAATTCTCCCTTTTCTCCCTCAATGCCTTCTTTATCGGTGATACTTTCTCCCAGCATCTGAAAGCCGCCGCAAACTCCCATGACTGTACCGCCAGCTACTAAATAATTTTGAAGAGCTTTTGCCATACCTGTTTGGCGCAGCACCTGTAAATCGGAAATTGTAGTTTTAGAGCCTGGTAAAATCACGGCGTCTGGATGGCCTAAATGGTCTTTTGGGCTGACATATTTGACTGTGACGGTAGTTTCCGACTCCAGGGGGTCAAAGTCTGTAAAATTGGAAATTCGGGGCAGGCGGATGACCGAAATATTTATGTCGGTTTGAGAATTAGGAGAACGCCGATCGAGCAAATCGAGAGAATCTTCTGAGGGAAACACTTCGTCTATCCAAGGAATCACCCCAACTACCGGGATTCCCGTCCTTTCTTCTAGCCAAGTCAGGCCCGGATCTAATATCGATTTTTGCCCTCGGAACTTATTAATAATGAATCCTTTAATTAAAGCTCGTTCGTCTGGATCGAGCAATTCCAAAGTACCGATAATGTGAGCAAAAGCACCGCCGCGATCGATATCAACTACTAGCAAAGTTCGAGCTTTTAAATATTTAGCTACCCGCATATTTGTTAAATCGCGGTGTTTGAGATTAATCTCAGCAGGGCTACCGGCTCCCTCACACACAATCATGTCAAATTCTTGCTTGAGAAATTCTAAAGATTCCCGAATAGCTTGCCAGCCGATATCGAAATACTGCTCGTAATATTGAGATGCTCGCACATTGGCGATCGCCCGGCCCTTGACAATCAATTGAGAAGTCATGTCTCCTTGTGGCTTGAGCAAAATCGGATTCATTTCTACCCAAGGTGCGACGCCCGCAGCCCAAGCTTGCACTGCTTGAGCGTAACCAATCTCTCCGCCGGCGGCTGTGACATAGGAATTCAGTGCCATATTCTGACCTTTAAACGGAGTTACCCGCCAGCCTCGCCGCTTAAAGATTCTACACAAAGCTGCAACGAGTAATGATTTCCCTGCGTGAGATGTTGTTCCCACGACCATAATTGCTTTCATAATATTAAGGGAGAAGGAAGAGGGAAGAGGGAAGTTCGGCAACGGATTCTGTAACGGATGTAACGGATGTAACGGATGTAACGGATGTCAGTCCGATGTCCGTCGGAAGAAGGAAGAGGGAAGAAGGCAGAAGGCAGAAGGCAGAGGGCAGAAGGCAAAGGGAAGAGGGAAGAAGGCAGAAGAAAAAAGTAAGAAGTAAGAAGTAAGAAGTAAGAAGAAAAAAGTAAGAAGTAAGAAGTAAGAAGTAAGAAGTAAGAAGGCAGAAGGCAGAAGGCAGAATCAACAAAATTCTGGTTTCTACCTTTTGCTTTCTGCCTTAAGATGACGGCTTATCTTCGCCGGATACATTCTCAGACTTGGATTCATCGGCCGCACGAGCAGCTTCTACTAGCTCCGAAGGGGGGGGATTCGGGCGAATCAATTCCGGTTGTTCTCCCTCAGAAGATGGTGTTTTATCTGTGGAAGGGGGGGGATTCGGGCGAATCAATTCCGGTTGTTCTCCCTCAGAAGATGGTGTTTTATCTGTGGATTCGATCGAGATCACTGATACTGAAACCGTTTCCACCTGCACGCTCAACCCAGGTTCTCCCGGTACTTCTATCTCTACAGGCTCTGCCATTTCCACCACTGTCATTTCCAGAGATACAGCAGGGGCTTCTGCTTCCGGTACGCCTGCTGCTTCCGGTTCACCAACTGCAGCCAGCGGTGTCTGGGTTTCCACAGATAAAGCAGGGGCTTCTGCTTCTGGTACGCCTGCTGCTGCTTCCGGTTCACCAATAGCAGCCAGCGGTGTCTGGATTTGGGCGGACGATCGATCTTCGATCGTCCCGTCCACTATTTTGTCAGAACTCGCGGTTTCTGTGGCCATCAACGCGGCCATTGCTTCAACATTGGTGGGAAAAGGCACTCCAAGGCTGGTTTCCACAACAGTGTTGCTGGTTTCGGCTGCCACCTCCGCAGCCGCCTGGGCTAATTCGGATTCGAGAATTTGGTCGATACCTGGTGCAGGAGTTGCCGTTATTTGAGATTCAGGTACGATCGATTCTGGAGTCGCTGAAGGTTTTGGCGTCTGGGGAGTTGCATCAGACTTGTTTTTACCCGCACCGAGTCCCAACATACCGCCGAGACTATTTTTGATATTGTCAAACAGACTACCGAAACCGCCGGCTTTTTTAGCTGGTTTAGGAGGAGTAGGAGGAGTTGGGGCCGCCGTTGGGGCCGCCGCCGCTGCCGCTGCCGCCTGCGACTCTTTAACGGCTGTCCTCCATTCTGTTTCCTCGTCAAAATCATCGACTTCTGGCTGCTGTTGAGGCTCTGGCTGAGCCTCTACTGGCTCCACACTTGGTGCAACGGCTATTTCTGAAATTTCTAGAGGTAGAGGTAGAGGAGTGAAGTTGCTGGCTAATTCTGCTGGAGGTTGTGAAGTCTCAGCAGCAGGAGTTTCGACTGAAAACACTGGTATTTCTGCAATTGCAGGTGTTTTCGAGTCGGGAATTTTCAAGTCAGGGGCGATCGCACTTTCAGCAATACTTTCAGCTATGGGGGTAATCGCCGGCTGTTCCTCTAGCTTTACCTCGCCCTTATCCAGAGTGGGTGCTGGAACCACATCAGTTTTCGGTTTGGGCGATCGAACAAACTTAGGTTTTTTCGCTGCTGCGGGTTCTTTTTTCTTGGCAAACAAGCCAGCAAACGGCACGCCTCCTGCAGCCAAATTCGCCGACTGAGGAATCGGCGTTTGCTCAGCAATCGGCGTCACCTGCCGGCGCAAAGTCAGAGTTTCCCAGGCAAACCAGCCCAACATCGCCACGCCCGCCATTTGACCAAGCAGGAGAGCACCAGTAATTCGTCCCGCACAAGCCCATAAAATTAACGCATAAAAAAGCCCTACCCCGCTCCAGGTAAAATCACTTTTGCGGTGTACTTCTGGAAAAAAGAAGGCCGCCATGTAAATACTGAAGCTGCCTAGACCGACCGCTAACGCCAGAAAGTATGCAAGCATATTGTCGGTACCTCCGCTGTGTCAAATAACTTCTACGCGCTAATTCTACCTTTGAGAGAGACTCAACGGCTTCTTTCTCTAGGACAATTCTTGATTTGTAGGGAAGTTTGGCAAGGAAGCAGTGTAAGGAATTTAACACGTTCAACGGATGTTGACGCCAGAAGTGCGAGTCAAGATTTCCCACTCTCCCCCACATCCCTAATGCCCATTACCCCCTATGCCCACACCCCCTATCCCCATCACCCCCTTCTCAGTGGTGATAGATGTCACTTAACTATGCCCGTGCGATCGCACCAAGCGACTGAAGATGTTTATATGTTGTAGGTGTAAGAGGAATTATGCCCTAGGGCATAGGTATGGGAGACAAGGCCATGTTTGAAAAACTATTATTAGCCGCCGGCTTAACCTTATCGCTTCAAATATTTCCCGGACTAAGCACTTCCGCGAAATTACCGAAAAATTTGGTAGTGCGATCGAGCGATCGCCCGGCTCAAACCGTGAAACTTCCCCTCGTTTCAGTACCTGCAGGCGTCAAGCCGAACGTCCAATCGTAATGATACCTGCAAGATACGTGCAAGTGCGATCGAACTTAGGCAGAGCCTTTCTAATCTTTTTTTCGAGCTGTCCTCTTTTCTATGTGGCTGTTCACAACTCATCAGTTTGTAGTCAGGGCTTTAGTCCTCATTAATCTCACCTAATAAGGACTAAAGCCCTTACTACAAACCCTAGGTCAATAATGACTAGCAGATTGAACCTTAATTCCTATAACATACTACTAGACAAATCTCAACATCAGCTTGTCAAGTAAAGACTTTCCAACCTTAAAAAACTTGTGTAATCCTGAGTAAAGGATCAAAATAGATATATAATCCCCTGATGGCTCTCCAAGCTAATAAGCACATTGACTATTAAATCAAGGAAAGCGAAAATGGGACTTAGCGATATTCTCTTGAATGAAAACAACAGAGAAAGTTTTGTTGATGACTGTGTAAAGCTGATAGACAAACAAGTTGCAGCAGCGCCGGGATTGGGTGGTATGGCTCTTAAAGCTGCCTACTCTACTGTCAAGGGGATACGGGCTGACTATTGCGCCCAAGTCGTCGATCAACTTCTGCCAGAAATCTCGATCGCACTCGATCCGATGTGGGCTGAAGCAGTAAACAATGGCAACCCAGTCGAATATCTAGCCCAAAGAAAAGCTGAAGTAGCAGACGAATTGCTCCAGATCAGCGACAAAAAAGCCGAGAACAGCACAAGAGCGGTTGTTAGAGGCGCTTATGCCAAACTCCGCCCCTCAGCTAAGACTTACGTGGAAAAGGGAGTACCGGATTTAGCCGAAATTATTAATAAATATAATAGTGCGGCCTGATAACTGAGCAACGGCTAAAAAACAGAATACCCAGATACCCGCCTTCTTCCAGAAATCGGGTATCTAAAATCAGACTTATTCGTAAGTTTGTAGTTAGGAGGGAGAGTCCTAATTTTATGCTTATCCATTGCCAATTACCCATTGACTCGCCCCCAATATTTTCAACATCGCCTGTCCGGTAATCCCCAACCCCAAAAACATTACAAACATCGCGCTAATCGCAGGCAGAAATTTGACTGCTGTTATCTGTTTAGGCAGTTTATCAAAATTCCGTTTGGCATAAACTAAGATTAATCCGATCGCACTCAGCACTAAAGCCAATCCCAAACTAAACGCTACCACTAACGTCATTCCCAAACCAACATTGCCCAAAGCCGACGCGCTCAACAGCATCACCAAAGCGGAAGGACAAGGCAACAAACCGCCGGAAATCCCCAAGGCTAATAAGCTTTTCCAAGTAATCGCAGAACCGTCAGCACCGGGAGGCAAGTGCGAGTGAATCCGGCCGTCTCCGTGATGGTGGTAGTGGTGAGATATATCGGGTTTTACAGGCTTAAATTCTCGCTCCCAACTTCCTCTAATCAAAAGATTTACTGGTTCTTCACATTCCGCAGTAAAGACTTTACTCCTTAAAAACCAGTTTTTATTAAAAAATTTAGTTTTAATTTTTTTGAGAACTTCAGTCCCCACTACCAACCTCGTCTTAATTTTTGATAAGAGTAAGTTAAACCCGATAAAGGCTACTAATAAACCAGAGATTAAACTCAGCCAAGGATCTAATTTTTCTGGGTCAATTAAGTTAGAAGCAAACAAAGTAATTCCGCCCACCGCAAACACGCCGGCAGTGTGAGTAATTGTAGTCGTCGCTGCTAGAAATAAAGCGTGTAGCGGAGTAGCCCGCGAACCAACTAAATAAGCGCCGACTATGGTTTTTCCGTGTCCGGGCGACATCGCGTGCACGCATCCCCAAGCAAATGCTCCCGCTACTGCTAGCAGCAAACTCCAACCTGAATCCCAGATAGATTCCTTTCCTGCTAACAAAAAGTCCCGGTTTTGCGGCGTAAACACAAAGCTTTTTACAGCACCCCCTTGCACAATCGTAGCTTGACAGCTAGCTGTCGGAACTCCGGGCAAAAATAGATTGTAATTAATCCGAAAATTAGGTTTGGAGATGGAAATTGCATCAGGTAAACCGGGGGTTTTATCTTGAGAAGGTGCGGGCCAGGTGTAGTCTAAAATTAAGGTGCTGTGGGTATTGGGCTGCTGGATAACACTGGTGCTTTTAGCTGCTATTTCTAGCGGGTTTACTGCTACGGAGCCTTGAATATTGCTACTGTTGGCGATGCGGATTTGTTGGCTAAAAAAATTTTCTAGCTGTGTTTGGTGGCTGCGAACTTCAGCAGGTTGTAGCTGGCTGTCTCGATTGTCGTCGGCGAAGTTTGTTAAGCCTGTTGGGAAAGTTAATGTTATTTCGGCTTGCAAATCGTTGACTACTATTTCTGCTACGGATAAGTCTGACCAGTGTGAGTAAACTGGTCTGTTTGAGGTTGTTAGTAACAAGGAAAGTGTCAGAGAAAATAGGATAAATAATTGGAAAATTCGGTTCAGCTTGTACTGCATAAATCCCTGTTTTTTTAGTGATTTTCGGATGAATTATTTGTGTTTGTTGTGATTTTTCCAGCGCGCTTACCCGCAAGGCCGCCGGGGATTGAAATCCCCGTCTCATAGCGAAAGTCGGTTAAAACCGACTGAATAGCTAATCAAATTTAACAATTGTGCATTTCAGTCCTATGCAAGAGGACTTAAGCTTTTAGGCAGGGGTTGAAACCCCTGGCGGATTGAGGGAATGGCGAACTTGGCCGAATGGCTGCTATTAGCTAATCTCAAAATTCATAACTTCCCAAACCCAATGCTTGGCGAGCTCGATCGTCAAAAGTCGGGTCAATTTCCTTGGACTTTTGAAAATAAGCGCGAGATTCAGCATCCTTACCTAAAGTACGGGCGATCGCACCAGCCCGGTAAAACATCCCCGCATCGCGAATCCCCGATCGCACTATTTCGGCCATCACTCGATCGGCCTTTTGCCATTCCCCAGAGGCCGAAAGCGCCCAGGCTAAAGTATCCAGCGTGACAGCATCCCGGCGAATTTTCACCTCCTCCTGCATTAACGCCAGCGCTTCCGCGACATCCTGCGATCGACCTTTTTCCAGCAGCAAACTTGCTAAATCCCTGCGGTGGCCAAAACCGCCAGAAACCTGTTCCTGTCGCAGCCCTGCTTCTGCTTTGTCGCGAAGTCGCCGGGATTCGATCGCATCTCCCTGCAAATCCTTCACCCTCGCCATACCGCGATCGACAATGCGATCGAACAAAGTCGCAACCCCGCCAGAATACGCAGAAACCTTGCTGTAATAGCCTTCGGCTTCCCGATAATTGCCCTGCCGCGTCTCCAAGTCCGCCAAATAAATCAGCGCCAGCGGGTATCGCGGCACCAACCGCAGCGCCTCCAAAAACAGCGCTTTCGCCTGCACAAACTGCCCGCGACGCGCGTAAAATCGACCCAAGAGCGATCGGGCCCGCGCCGAACCAGCAACCTCTCCCGGTTCCTCCGCCGCCATTGCTTGCCGGTAATCCTGCAAAACCTCAGCATCTCGGCCCTGAGACTCTCTCACTAAAGCTCTCAAAGTGAGAGAACCCAAGTTAGGAATCCGGTTAACTAAGGCTTCTGCGGCTACATTTGCCTCGCTCACTTTTCCCATCGCTAAGTGAGATGTAACTGAAAGGGCGATCGCATCTTCATTGTCAGAACCCGCCTGTTTAGCAAAGCGCAAAGCAGTAGCAAAATCGTGTCTCGCCTCGGCAATTCGAGCTAAAACTAACAGCGCACCTTGGTTGTCAAAAGGCAAATCGGCGATCGACCTTTGAGCCGCTTGTTCTGCCAATAAAAACCAACCTCCCTCCCCAGTAGCGCGAGCCATTTTTAAATAAGATCCCGCCAGTGACGCCCGGTTCAAACCGCTGCGGGAATCAACGGCCAACCGCTGCTGGTAAAAAGCAATCTCTTGTTGAATTGCTTCCTTTTGATTGGGATTATTTCTCAAACTTTCCGAAAAATGATAGCGGTAATTAGTATCGAGATTTTCGGGGCTTTTGTTAGAAAAAGTTGCTGAAATAAAACGCAAGTTAGGAGGTAAATTCACTACTACCATCCCAACTAAAGGAACCACTCCCAGCAGCCACCACGAGAAAATATCCGATTTTATTTCCGGTTTAATTTTAGTTTTCATACATCCGCGTTCATCTGCGTTAATCCGCCTTCATCTGCGGTCAAAAAAAGCCTTTTCTATTGTGGTAAGGTGCGTCGCCATCTATAATCTGCAAGTTTCATTAAAAATCTCATAGCGACGCACCCTACATTCATAGAGCTGACTACCATCAACTGTCAACTGTCAACTGTCAACTGTCAACTGTCAACTGACTAATTAGGCAAAGCCAAATAAGGAAAAGTCGGTTCTAAAGGTTTGTGTCCCTGAGCCGGATTTCCCGGACTTCCGTTATATGAAACGTTATCACCAACCGGAGAACCTACCAAAGCTCCCAGAGTGATATCAATAACGTCATCCATCAGCATACGACCTCCGATCAAGCTTCCTTGAGCATTGGTAGCGCTAGCGTAGCCGCTGGTTTTTGTGGTATCGATCCGCATGACATCGGGTAAGAAAGCTCCGGCGATCGCATTTGGATCGACATTATCCCGACCGTCCAAAAGATCCACAGCATTCAGAGTAGCAACAGCTTCCTGCCGCACCGGAGCAGCAGCAGCGCTCAAATCCGATCTGGGAGGAATATTATTGAATGCTTCCAGATAAGCGGGAGTAACTATCAAACCCTCATTAATTGCAGGTCTTGCTAAACGCTCGAATTGTTTAAAACCGCCAGCTCCATCCCGGATCGAAACTGTTGACCAAACATCAAAAGTATTTGCCCCTGTTCCTGCTTGCAAAAACGCTTTCGGAACGCGCACAGCAATTGTATTGACGTTGTAACCTTTAGTAAAGTCGATCGCTTGACTCGGTTCTTTAAAAGCAGTGCGCGGCCCCGTTCCCAAAGCTGCGGCGCGAACTCTAAAAAATTGTTCCACATCAAAGAAAAATGGGTCTTCGCGTAAACCCGCAAATACAGTCAAGTTAGAACCGCCCACAGGTACTGTATTCAAAACAGCATTAGAATTCAGCGGAGTTGTAGCAATTAGCCCGCCGTTAACAGTAGTCTTAGCAACAGTCTCCGAGCCACCGCGAACAACAGTTACAGCTACCGCTTGCATACCTCTATTGTTAGGCGGACTGAAGGCAAACCGCAAGATAATATCCGAACGTCCAGTAGGTGTAGAATTCACGTCACCTACCTGGGTGATGTGAAATTGGTAGAGGGCTGTAGTGCTGAAATAATATTGATAACGGGCGACAGACCTGGGATTTGAATTCATCGTAAATACTAAATCCCCGTCCGCAGCACCGGAGTTTTGGTCTTTTTCGCGATATACGTACAGGTCAGTTAAATTTACAGCGCGACCTTTGATATCTACTTCGCCGTCGTCGTGGTCAGAAGCGACAATTATCCCTGGAGTTAATAGAGCAATTAGAGCTACTTCAATAGCTAGTATGGTTCGGCGAATTTTTTTTGTGAGCTTCACAGTTAGCACCTTTATTTCAATGTAATTTTTGCACAAATCAATGGTAAATAACCGGCCTTATACCAATTTTTTATGAGGACCCGTAGAATCTGATCCCCCCTAGCCAAGAGGGCGGGCACGGGGAGTAGGGGTCGCACCGCCCCTACAAGGGGGGGACAAGATTATTCTCAAAGTCAACCCCTACTCCCCAACAATCAGGGGGATTTAGGGGGATCGAGATATGTGAAACTTCACATTAAATTGGTATTAGCGGGTTGGACTTTTGTAGCAACAGGTTGCAATCTGCCAACCTGTCGGGCTTTGGCGCTGTTGCTGAGCCTTCTCCTATTGGTGGTATACGAAGGTTTGGCAATTTTGGATCTGTGCTGCCAGACTAATTTCTGTAAAAAAGTGGGTAATTGAGGATTTACTCGTTCCCGGACTATGCTTGGGAAGACCTGCTCCCAGACACGGCTTCCCTCGATAGAGCGGAGCCAGAGCCTCGCTTAGAGGGGTTTCCAGGCTCTTATTGGGAGCGATCGAACAAAGCTTGGGAACGAGTGAATGGCGCTGTTTTGACCGAAAGCATCCAGGATACCCGCCACGTGATTCATTCCTTCGCAGACTCAGAACCCAGAAATAAAAAACCTGTATCCGATGAAACTTGCCCCCGAATTTATCCGGGGGGTCAATGCTTCAATTCTTTAATCGAAAATCGAAAATCGAAAATCGAAAATCGATAGACTCTTCACGCTCAGGGATTTTTTTGTTCTGCATAAAGCGGATTGCTAAGTCTCAACCAAATAATTAATTAGGTGGTAAAATCCAATATGACTTGGGATTTTTACAATTCAAAGCACGACAAAATTAGCCTGAAAAGGCATACTCCAGTTTGTACCCCAACTTCAAACTTACAATTATGTTCTGTAGTGATATACGCCGAATTTTTAATTTTGGATCTGTGCAGTCAAAACAAAAATTTTCGGTACACTGAGATGACAGGCCAGAAGTCAGGCGATGAATCGCTGCTTTTAGTGCAGATTGCCCAGAAAGACCAAACGGCATTAGCTAAACTTTACGATCGCTACGGTCGCCCAAGTTACGCTCTCGCTTACAAAATCCTGGGTTCGGTAGAAGAAGCTGAAGAAGTGGTACTCGATGTTTTTTCCCAAATTTGGCAAAAAGCAGCAACTTACGATCCTTCTCGCAGTCGAGCAGATACCTGGTTGTTCATGCTTACCCGCAGTCGTTCCCTCGATCGGCTGCGAGCTGTGCAGCGAACAGTCCGGGCTGCTGAAGCTTGTCTGGAAGAGGCTAAAGTACCCATCTCTAGCGTTGCAGAACCGATGGAAGATGCCATGTTTAAAGAACGCAGGGAACAAGTCAAAGCGGCCTTAGAAAAGCTGCCAAAGGAACAGCAACAGGCGATCGAACTCGCTTACTACCAAGGGCTGACTTGCGCGGCGATCGCAGCTAAAACTGGTATCCCGACAGGTACAATCAAAACCCGAATTCGGTTGGGTCTTTCCAAATTGCGTCAAGCTTTGAGCGAAGAATTTTAGATAGTCAAAAAACAAAATTTAAGTTGTTTAACATTAATCTAAAATTGTGGCATCTCCAATCATCCATCTTGAGTGCGAGGGCTGCAGACCAATTTCAAGTTTAAAATTAACCTAGGCTGAATTACAATTAATGGCGGAAAACAGATGGAAATGATGCCAGACGAGGAGTATACAATCCTTGCAGCCCTTCAAGCTCTCGATACCCTCGACGAGTCAGAACGTGGCGCATTTGCAGAGAAATTGAAAGAGTCCCCAGAACTTACAAGTGAATTAGCTGCTTTGGAATCCACAATTGCCGCGATCGCCTACACAGCCCCCCCAGTTCCTGTCGCCCCCGACCTCAAAAACCGCCTGTTCCAGCGTATAGCCCAACTGCCGCCCACCCTGGCCGAATCAGGCAATATAAAGCCAATTGTTACTTCCCCAACCGAGAACAATACTCCATCTTTAATAGTGCGATCGCACGATGTCAAATGGAAATCTTATGGAGTTCCGGGAGTCTCGTTCGGCAAGCTTTACATTGACAAAAAAAAGCGCGAAATTACCTGCTTGATGCGCCTAGAACCTGGAGTAACATTTCCCATGCACCGACACGCTGCCTCGGAGGAAGTGCTTGTATTAGAAGGAGACTTAATTGTAGAAGGGGAAATTTGCCATCAAGGCGACTACATTCGATCGGTTCCCGATTCCACACATTCGCCCCTCACACAAGGGGGATGTTTGCTGTTAATGAAAACTTCCCTAGACAACGAAATGTTCGTCTGATATTATTTTTGTTGAATTGCCGACAGCTTGGAGGGCGGATTTATGTAGATTTTTAGTTAGAAGTATAGATGGTTGGTGAAACCCGCCCCTACAATTATTTCGGTTAATTTACCGGACACGCTCTAACTCAAAAACACCACATTGCTCCGCATTCGGCGGTTAAGAATCCCAAATATATCACGTAATTCCCATGCTAAATTACTCGCGTTTAACTGCTGTTCTGTCCGCCGTTATTATTATACAATTTGTACCCAGCAACCAAAGCGCGAGCGCCCAAGAACGCGAAGGATGTTTTCTTGTCAATTCAGTAGGAGAAGTAATTAACTTAAATTTGTTGTGTTCGCCCCAAGAATCCGACATTAAGCTGACAGGAAACGATGGGAAATTTCTCGAAGACTATCAACGCTTAGCAAAAAGCTACTCTCCCGAAGCAACGGACAATTTACTGCAAGCAATCCGAAGGGCCCCTGGTCAAAAAATTGCGGCCGCTAAAAGAATGTGTGCGGAAGCAAAATCGGGACTTTCTCTGCCGGAAGTTAAATTAAGAGCGATCGGGCAAGCTGTCAGTATCGAAAATCCAACTGCCAAAGAAAGTTTTCTCGCCGATACGGATATTATTACCACCCTTGCCGCCAATCATTATTGCCCGGAATTAGCCAGTAAGTAATATCATGAAATCTGTAGGGACACGGTAAGGCATATTAGTGTCAACTTAAGCTTTTAGTCCGCCATTCCTCCCGTTCACCCGGCATTCCGCCAGGGAATGAATTCCCTGTCTCATAGCGAAAGTCCTCTTAAGAGGACTGAAGAACTCATTAGTCCTCATAGCGAGGAATTTAGCTTTGAGGCAGGGGTTTCAACAAGAGCCGGACTATGGGTTTAACGTTAAGTTCGCCTTGGGTAAGGCAGCATCTCTGTTTTGATTTTACAGGAGTGCAAGGGGGACGATCGCACTTCTAAAAAACCCTTTTTCCAAAACAGAGATTCTCCCACGGTAATACGGCGTCTTTACTGGCAGTTACAATATTAATTGTCATTTTGTCGCGCAACGATCCATGAAATTACCGGACATGAGATGAAACATTTAAAATCAAGTTCCGCCGACTTGCGGGATTTATTCAAAGACAGCATTACAGTTAAATACCTCGCGGAACCGCTGAAAGCTGTCCCCGCTTGCGAAGATGCCGCCAAATTGCGATCGTGGATGGAGGCCCGCGATTTTGACGTGCTCGGTATCGAAGAAAACGGCACGGTTTGCGGCTATGTAGAACGATCGCACTTAAAGACAGGCAAGTGCAGCGACTACCAGCAAATTTTTCACCCCTCCCAATTAATTGCCGCCGCCACTCCTTTGATGGAATTGCTGCCGCTGCTGCGAGAAAAACCGAGATTATTTGTATTGGAAAGCAACAGGATCAACGGGATTGTTACCTGCGGCGATTTACAAAAAGCACCAGTGCGGATGCTGCTGTTTGGATTGGTGACGCTTCTGGAAATGAATTTATTGCGGATAGTGCGGATTTACTTTCCCCAAGATTCTTGGCAGAAATTGCTTAAGGGCGATCGCATTTTAGCCGCAAAACACCTTTGGGAATTGGGGCGATCCAGAAATGAAGCAATTGACTTAATCGATTACCTGCAATTCTGCGACAAGCGAGATTTAATCCTGAGTTCGGCTGAAATAGTCGATCGGCTGGGGCTCAAATCCAAACGCTACGGGGAGCGTTTTTTAAAGTCAGCAGAGGCATTGAGAAACAAATTAGCTCACGCTCAAGATTTAATCAACGGTTCTTCTTGGCCGGAAGTAATTTTTTTAGCTCAGGAAATAGAAGCGCTTTTGCAGCGATGCGAAGAAATTGAAATGGCCGCACCTAATGAAGTAGAGAGCATTTAATCCTCGTCTTTTATAGAGAGACTTTGTTTGTAGTGTCGCCATTTCAATCGCCTATTTTGATAGAGGAAGGTGCGCCGAAGCGCACCATACATTTAGTTTTTAATTTTTAGTTTCCTGTTGGTATACTTAGGAACCCAGCCTTGAGCACTCGTGTAATACTGCAAGGCTTTCAAGTACAGCGACGGAGTGAGATAAAACCAATGTTCGGTATTAGCCGGCACTTTAATGTATTCTTCAGCTTGCAGCATTAATTGTACCTGAGAGCCGTTAGAATACACAAACCCAAAAACGCATTCCCCAGCTAAAATGTGAAGAACTTCTGCATCTGTGTGGGTATGAGTGCGATCGCTTTGAGTCATCAGTGCGTAAATCTGCTGCGAACCTGGATGCAGCACTTTTAAGTCGCACCACCGATATCCGCTGGCGCGCTTAAACTGTTCAAACTCACTATTATATGCTGCGAGAATCTGCTGTTTTTCTGTAACATTGAGAATGTCTTGAACGAGCAGTTCTTGAAACGCCGGATTTTCGTTAGTGGGCAGGGAATCGATCTCAATATTTAAAACTGCCAGTTGACTCGCGATCGCCCGGATATCCGTATATGTTCTACCGTCTTCTAGTTGCAGAACAGCCATATTACCACCTAATGTGTTGAGCTTTGAGGGAAATTTAGTTTCCATTTTTAAGCTGCTGTTTTAAGCTTTCGTCAAAAACTAAACTCCTGCTTGTTTTCAATAATAGCCGATCGCTAAAATTCCATGTCCTGCCTCGCCAATGATCAAAGTAATACCACCCATCAAATAATTTGGTGGGTTTTTTAACTTTTATTTAATAAGATTTACTGGAGTTAATGTAAGGTGCGCCATAAGCACCGCACAGCTTAACTAAAAACTCAAAACTTTCAAATCAGCATCCCCGCGATACAAGCAGTCATAAAACAAGCCACAGAGCCAGCAATCATCGCCCTCACGCCCAACCTCGCCAAATCGCCTTGCCGCTGCGGGGCCATCGCGCCAATTCCCCCAATCTGAATCCCGATCGAACCAATGTTAGAAAACCCGCACAAAGCATAAGTCGAGATAATTTGCGATCGTTCAGAAATCGCCTGTTGTTTCACCAATTCCATCAAATCTAAATAAGCAATAAACTCATTCAAAATCGTTTTTTTTCCCAAAACAATCCCCACCTCTGCACAATCAGCCCAAGGCACCCCCATCAGCCAAGCAACCGGAGCCATCAAATAAGCAAAAATTAATTCTAGCGACAACTGAGGCAAACTAATTAGCCCTCCAAACCACCCCAAAAGCGCATTAAAAAAAGCCAACAAACCCAAAAAAGCAATCAGCATCGCGGCCACATTCGCCGCCAACTTCAACCCGTCGCTAGCACCCGAAGCCGCCGCATCCACCGCATTAGCATAAACCTGTTCCACCTTCACCTCCACCTCCCCAGCAGTCAGCGACTTTTCAGTTTCTGGGTACAGCAATTTAGAAATAGCCAAAGCTGCTGGTGCAGACATCACCGACGCCGCAATTAAATGTTGAGCCGGTACTCCAAAAGAAATATAAGCTGCCATGACTCCGCCGGCAATTGTGGCAAATCCTCCCGTCATGACAGCATGGAGTTCCGAGAGCGTCATCGCCGCCAAATAAGGTTTAATTAACAAAGGAGCTTCCGTTTGCCCGATAAAGATATTCGCAGCACAAGAAAGCGTTTCGGCGCCAGAAGTTTTCATGGTTTTAATCATCAACCATGCCACTGCTTGCACAACTCGCTGTAAAATGCCGTAGTGATAAAGTAGGGTGATAAACGAAGAGAAAAAAATGATAGTTGGCAGCACTTTAAAAGCGATAAAGTGTTCTGCAAAATTATCTCCAAAGATAAACTTTGCCCCCGCATCCGAAAAATTGAGAAACTGCGTCACCATATCTCCCAAAAATTTAAATACAGCCAAACCCGGAGCAGTTTTGAGAATCAAAATAGCAAAAATTAGCTGTAAAGCAATTCCCCACAATACGGGCGGCCACTTGACAGCGCGCCGATCGACTGAAAAGACGTAGGACAAACCGACAAAAACAGCTAACCCGAATACAGAAATAAGTCGTTCCATTTAGCAATTTTTAGAGAAGGTGCAGCAAGCTTTTATCGTTACCAGGCTCTGGTAATCCAGATTAACAGTCCGAGCCTTCTTTATCTCGTTTCCAGAGGTCGCCATGAATTCGCGGCGCGGGCCACACAGCCCCGGAGGGCCTATAATACACGATGCAGCCCGATCGCATACAATCTGGGCCAGTTTCGCTTACAATAAAAGGCTAAACCTCAAAATTACGGCGCAGCCTTATTGCTGCTACTTTTATGTCTCTACCTATAGTTGCTATTATTGGACGCCCCAATGTAGGCAAATCGACGCTCGTCAACCGTTTAGCCAACACCCAAGACGCGATCGTCCACGACGAACCGGGAATCACGCGCGATCGCACTTACAGACCAGCATACTGGGGCGATCGGGAATATCAAGTCGTAGACACCGGCGGGCTAGTATTCGACGACGAGACAGAATTTCTGCCTTTAATTCGCGAACAAGCAATGGCGGCCCTCGCAGAAGCCAGCGCAGCCATTTTCGTAGTTGACGGAAAAACAGGGCTCACCGGCGGCGACGAATCGATCGCATCTTGGCTGAGACTGCAAAAAGTCCCAGTCATTCTCGCAGTCAACAAATGCGAATCCGAAAATACAGGACTCACCCAAGCTGCAGACTTTTGGCAATTGGGGCTCGGAGAACCTTTCCCAGTTTCCGGCATTCACGGCAACGGCACCGGCGAATTGCTTGACAAATTAATAACTTATCTTCCCACGGAAGTATTACCAGAAGTTGAGGAAATTAAAGTAGCAATTATCGGTCGTCCCAACGTCGGCAAATCGAGTTTGTTAAACGCATTTCTAGGAGAAAATCGCGCTATAGTCAGCCCGATTTCCGGGACAACCCGCGACGCGATCGACACCTTAGTAGAACGCAACGGTAAAACCTACCGCCTGATCGACACAGCCGGAATTCGCAAAAAGAAAAACGTCGAATACGGCGCAGAATTTTTCGGGATCAACCGCGCTTTCAAAGCCATCCGCCGCGCCAACGTCATACTGTTAGTAATTGACGCAATTGACGGCGTTACAGATCAAGACCAAAAATTAGCCGATCGCATCAGCCAAGAAGGTCGAGCCTGCATCATAGTCGTCAACAAATGGGATGCCGTAGAAAAAGACTCCGACACAATCTACGAGTACGAAAGAGAAGTCAGAACCCGACTTTATTTCCTCGACTGGGCAGAAATGATTTTTGTTAGCGCCATGAGTGGACAGCGTGTTGAAAAAATCATTGAATTAGTAGACAAAGCCTCCGACGAACACAAGCGCCGCGTCACTACCGCCGTCATTAACGAAGTCATAGAAGAAGCCACAACCTGGCACTCAGCCCCAGTTACCCGCCAAGGAAA
Source organism: Microcoleus sp. B7-D4 (assembly GCF_036705125.1). Lineage (NCBI taxonomy): Bacteria > Bacillati > Cyanobacteriota > Cyanophyceae > Oscillatoriales > Microcoleaceae > Microcoleus > Microcoleus sp. B7-D4. The sequence continues at coordinate 31,096 of NZ_JAUBTT010000034.1, read as the reverse complement.
ACAAGGCAAAATCTATTACGGTACTCAAGTGCGATCGCAGCCACCGACAATCGCCCTATTTGTCAACGATCCCAAACGCTTCACAGAAAATTACCGCCGCTACATGGAAAGCCAATTCCGCAAACACCTCGGCTTTACCGGTACACCAATGCGGCTACTTTGGAGAGGCAAAAAAGTTCGTGCCACCGAAATGAGCACAACAAATAGAGCACTGCGCGTCAAGTAATTTTCGATTTTCGATTCAATAAAAAAGGCTCTTCCGTACTTAGTGTGCCAAACTATTAGTTTAAGTAGTTAAAACCCAAGCTATGTATGAATCGAAGGAAAAAATGGCTCCAAATTAACTAAAGTAAGACCGGAAATCCTGGTTGTGTAAAAATTTAAGCCATTAATTTCAGATAAATTAGTACACTAAGTACGGAAGACCCATAAAAAACGCAATTTAACGATCAAAGCAAATTGCGTTTTTTTCTATTCTATTCTCTTTCTTCTCTTGTCTTGCTTCGCGTCCTTCGCGTCTTCGCGGTTCAATAAATTAGTATTATTAATAATCGACAATCTAAAATCTAAAATCTAAAATCTAAAATCCCAAATGGACTTACTTAGATCGCTCCCCATAGGACTTTACCTAGAACAACCCGTAACCTGGCTTCACCGGCTAGACTCCCGCGTAAAACTAGCCTGGTTGATGACATTTCTGATTGCGCCCATACTCGCCAATCCCATCTGGCGGCTGATGCTAGTAGGAATGTTAATCGTACTGACACTAACAGCAGCCATTCCCCTGCGCGTGTGGAAACAGCAAATGGGACTGCTGCTGCTATTCTGCCTATTAATATTTTGCCTCAGCGCGATCGCCCCCGACGGACTCCCCGCAGAACACCAGCCCCGCATCCCCGCCGACGAATTAACCTTTTCCCAACAGCCCGCAACTCTTCCACCCCCGCCCCAACCAAAACCCTGGTATAAACCTTTTAACTTAGGCTCAAACTCCCCAATCCCCAATCCCAAAGCCCAAAGCCCAAATCAACTCCCCCAACCCACAAACTACCGCTACGTTTTATTAAAACAAGGCCCGATTAAAATCACCCGCAAATCCCTAGATTTAGCTATCAACGTCAGCACCCTATTTTTCACAGTAATTTACAGCACCAACCTCTACCTTCTCACCACAGCCAGCGAAGAAATTACCGCCGCCCTTGAAAACTTAATGCAGCCCTTGCGTCGCTTGAACTGGCCTATTACCGAAATAGCCTTAACATTAACTTTATCTTTGCGATTTATTCCCCTAGTATTGGAAGAAATACAAAATTTAGTGCGATCGGTCAGAACCAGAGCGATAAACTGGAAAAAACTCGGATTTCGCAGCGCCGCTCAAGTGTGGTTGATGATAGCGGAGCGGCTGTTAGAAAACTTGCTCCTGCGAGCTGAACAAATAGCCAGCGCCATGAAAGTTCGCGGCTTCACCAGTCCCGATCGACACCGTGTAGAATGGCACCAGTTGCAATTGAAAATCCGAGACTGGATCGCCCTCGGCTGCTTGCTCATCCTCTGGAGCGCCCGCTTTGTTTGGGGTTGGGACAGTTAAGATTTTAGATTTTAGATTTTAGATTTTAGATTGATTGATTGATTGATTAGATTTGAGATTGAAGAATTGGGAAGGACTGATTCGAGTTTCAGATATCGGGGCTCTTCACGAGGGATTGACCCTACAAGAGAATGAAACAGCCCTGGATTCGAGCGGGGTTTGGAGCACGGGCCTAGATTTGAGTAAGTTTTGTCTGGTACGCGACAGTCCTGCTAAAGTAATGGAGGCAAATATTTAGAGAACCCAGACCTTGAACATCTATCTTGGGACAGATATCGTATATGTTCCGCGCATTCAAGCCGCATTAGACCGGTTTGGCGATCGCTTTCTCGAAAAAGTTTACACACCCGCCGAACAAAGGGATTGCGGGCAACTAAATTCTCAACACAGCAGCATTAAAGGTAAAATGAATCGAGTTTCCTGCAACCAGCTAGCGGGTCGCTGGGCAGCAAAAGAAGCCGTTGTCAAAGCTCTAGGCACGGGATGGCGGGGAATACGGTATGCAGATGTGGAAATTCGGCGCTCCGAAAACGGTGCTCCCAATGTGCAACTGCACGGAACCGCAGCAGCACAAGCCTCTGTTTGGGGAAATTGCCAGTGGCAATTAAGCCTCAGCCACGACGGAGACTATTGCACGGCTACGGCGATCGCCCTTTGTACCCCGCTCTCAAACAACGCCGTCGGGCGATCGAACGAAACTAAAATCTAAAATCGAAATCTTTAATCTAAAATTGATAGATTGTGAGTGTGAATGACTACCGAAACTTACCTGAATCATCCAAACTTTGGCCTCCTCTTCAGGGTATCCCAGGTTGAAGACAGCCAAGAATTATTTACCACCCTATACGCCCAACGCCTGTTTTTTTTGGTGACAAACGGCCCTGGGGGGCTGAGATTTGAACCAATCAGTCGCTCCGACGCTCGCCTCATGGTCGAAATTCGCCTGCGAACCCTGCGTCGCAGCGGTCAATATCAGGAGTACGACCAATTGCAGACCATTCACCAGCGCACATTTCAATAACGAAAATCAGTAATTTTGTAATTGGTAACTGTCTAAATTTTCCTTCCCTCCCGTCAAGAGCGTTGAGCACCCATGACCATAGCCTCTCGAATTAACAGCATTCGCCAACACTTGCCGGAATCAGTGCGGTTAATTGCCGTTACCAAACAGGTACCGACTGATGCTATCCGCGAAGCATACGACGCCGGTATCCGGGATTTTGGCGAGAGTAAGGTTCAAGAGACTGCCGAAAAACAAAGCCAACTGCAAGATTTACCGGATATCAACTGGCACTTGATCGGGCACTTGCAAGCCAACAAAGCCGCCAAGGCCCTAGAGCATTTCCAGTGGATTCACTCTCTCGACAATTTAAAGCTTGCTCAGCGACTTTCGCGCTTGGCGGGCGAACAGTCCTGCTCTCCCCAAGTCTGCCTGCAAGTCAAAATGTTGCCCGACCCGGACAAATACGGCTGGAGCGTTCCAGAACTGCTGGCCGACCTTCCAGAACTCAACAAATGTCAGCATATCAAAATTCAAGGTTTGATGACAATTCCTCCGCTGGGATTAGATGACTCGCAAATCCTAGAATTATTTAACAGCACTCGCGAACTTGCACAGAAAATCCAGCAGCAAAATTTGCCCTGCATTCAAATGCAGCAGCTCTCGATGGGGATGTCGGGAGATTATCATTTGGCAATTCAAGCAGGTGCTACTATGGTACGGCTAGGACAAACCTTATTTGGCTCTAGGAGGGGATAAATAATTGAAATCTTCTGATAAAGACAATTTGGGTTAAATATAGAATAGTCAGCCACCCGCGACTAACGCGCAACGCGAGTATAGTCGGGGCAGCAAAGTCGTGAAGGAGCGTGAATCATGAATATTTTTTCTAAACTGCGAGATTTTGTAGGCATCAACAATGAGCCTGAGTACGATGACGTGTACGACGAAACGGAAGGGGAGCGGTATCAGAACTTTTACCAAGCGCCTGAACCCAACCCCGCTGCCGTCGCAGCAGCCGAAGAAGAACGTCGTCAAAATCGTAGAATGCGAGAGCGGTCAGTAGTAGGATCGACAGGTATGGATGTCGTTGCACCAACCGGGGGAGTAGGGTCAGTAATGAATAACGTGATTGGAATGCCTGGAGCTATGAACGGGATTTCGGAAGTAGTAGTAATGGAGCCGCGCACTTTTGAAGAGATGCCGGCAGCAATTCGAGCCCTTAAGGAACGCAAGTCTGTGGTTTTGAACCTGACGGTGATGGACCCAGACCAAGCGCAAAGAGCTGTGGACTTTGTGGCGGGCGGTACTTATGCCCTTGACGGTCATCAAGAGCGAATTGGCGAAAGTATTTTCTTGTTTACGCCTAGCTGCGTGCAGGTGAGAACTCAGTCTGGTGTGGTTCACGAAGTGCCTCCTGCTCAAGGACGCCCTCGTGCTGCTGCTCCTGCACCGACAGTCTGGCCGGCAGAACAAGCTCCAGTAGCTCAGTAGTCAGTAGTTAGTAGTCAGTTGACAGTGGTGAGTAGTCAGTAGTCAGTAGTCAGTAGTCAATAGTTAACAACTAATAACTGTGGAATAAACACTGCGGATTAATAACATTAGCTAACAACTAAGTAACCAATGACAACTGACAACTGACAACTGACAACTGATAACTCAAAAGTGACAACTGACAACTGACAACTGACTAATGACTAACATAAAATTTGGTACGATCGGCGGCGGGGTAATGGGAGAAGCTCTCTTATCCCGCTTAATAGCACAAAAAGTTTATTTGCCTTCAGAAATATTGGTGAGCGAGCCTGGGGTAAAGCGCCGCGAGTTTTTGGCTAACAAATACGGGATTGGAACAACAGCCAGCAATCTAGAAGTTGCTGCGGCTACAGAAGTGCTGTTTTTGGCGATTAAACCGCAAGTTTTTGATACGGTAGCTTTGGAGTTGGCGGTGGCGGCCGATCGCAAACAAGGAAATAATGGAGAAACGGCTAATTCCCAGCCAGAAGCGCTGGTAGTGTCGATTTTGGCAGGAGTGCCACTCAGCAAGCTCGAACCAGCTTTTCCGGGGCGGGGAGTGCTGCGGGTGATGCCGAATACTCCGGCAACGGTAGGGGCGGGAATGAGCGCGATCGCTCCGGGAAAACTCGTGCAACCGGCTGATTTAGAATTGGTAAAGCGCATCTTTCAGGCCGTGGGAGAAGTGGTAGAAGTACCTGAGAGTATGCTCGATGCGGTGACTGGGCTTTCGGGTTCCGGGCCTGGTTATGTAGCAATTTTGATAGAGGCCTTGACAGATGGCGGAGTTTGTGCAGGACTGCCACGGGCGATCGCCTCTCAATTAGCTTTACAAACAGTATTTGGTACAGCGAAGCTAATGCAAGAAACGGGAATGCACCCGGCACAATTGAAAGATCAAGTTACGAGTCCCGGCGGTACAACTATTGCGGGAATTGCTAAATTAGAGAGTAACGGCTTTCGTTCTGCCCTAATCGAAGCAGTGAAAGCAGCTTGTTTGCGTTCTCAAGAATTAGGTAAATAAAAACAGAGAATTTAAGATGGCTTATAGCGACTTCAAGCTGAAGGAACTTGTCAAGCAATTTGACTTAACTCTTAACGAAAATCAAGATTTGTTTGCCGATATATCAGAAGTAGAATCTAGCGAAATCCTGAAAGTAGCGTTGAAAGAAAACGCAGCATTAGCAGTAGATATAAATACGGAAAAAGCTCGATCCGAACTGATTATTGCACCAATTTTACTTGAAGTTAGGCGGCAGTTAAATTATCAGATTGGTTTATTTTCAGGTTCCGAGTTTAATGTAGCTCCTGAAAAAGGATTAAATGGAACCTGTGATTTTTTAATGAGTTTGTCAGCGGAACGGCTGTTTATCAGCGCCCCTGTGATTACCCTTGTTGAAGCTAAAAAAGAAGATATTAAGGCTGGTTTCGGGCAGTGTGCAGCGGAGATGTTAGCGGCTCAGTTATTTAATGAGGAAGAAGGAAATCAGATTCCCATCATTTATGGAGCCGTGACATCGGGTACTGTGTGGAGATTTTTGAAGTTAGAGGGCAATATTGTTTCTATTGATGCGATCGAGTATTATCTGAGCGATGTCGGAAAAATTTTAGGGATTTTATTAAGCGCTATACCCAAATCCCCGACTTCGCCGAATTTGTCTGGGTTCTAAAAAGGCGATCGCATTTTACATTCACAGGAGTTATATCATGTCCGGTCGATTACCCTGATTCCTGTAGGGGCGGGTTCACCAATAATATTTGCCAAAAACGGACAATCTCACAAACCCGCCCCGGCAATTGTATTATGGGCGATCGATCGGACATAATATTACGCATCAATACCAAAAAAACCGGGTTTTTCCTCAGTGTTAAAGGCTAAAATGCACTATTTCCGTAAAAAACCAGGTTTCTGTATCTAGGACTAATTCAGCAACGGAGGACACGGCAATGCCGTTTCCCTACCGCAAAATAATCAATCTTCCAGGCTTGGATGTAACCATCACCCGATTAATTGTAGTGCCGTGTCCTGACTGTGGGTAATATCAATCGCTAGCTGCTGTTTCCAATTTCTGCCCAATTCTCGGTTCCGTACCATTCAACAGACGCTGAATATTGCTCCGGTGCCGTACAATTACAAACACACCGCCCGCAATTCCAAACAATACATAAGCCAGCGGCTGATGTAAAGCAAACATCAATCCAGCAACGCTAATTGCCCCTATAATCGAACTTAAAGAAACAATTCGCGACACCGCAAATACTATCCCGAAAATTCCGAAAGTTCCCAAACCAACTGGCCAGTACAAACCCAGCAAAACTCCCAAACTCGTAGCCACAGATTTACCGCCGGTAAACCCCAGCCAGATTGATTTGCTGTGGCCCAAAACAGCAGAGAAACCGGCCAAAGTTGCCATCCAAGGGAGGAGAGTTGCAGTATTTTCTAAACCTGCCGCGGTTGCTAGCTGGCTGGTAAAAGTGAGAGAGTAAATGTAGCGGATTAGGACGATCGCACTTACCCCCTTCAACACATCAACCAACAAAACCCCCAACCCCGGCCACTTCCCCAAAGTCCTCAGTACGTTAGTCGCACCAGTCGAACCCGAACCAACCTCTCGAATATCAATTCCTAGCATCCATTTCCCCAAGGCGTACCCCGTAGGAATCGAACCCAGCAGATAAGCTGCTATTAGCAATGCGCCATTTAAAATTATCCAGCTAGCCATTTTTTAATTTGATATTTCGTGTACAGCAGAAGGAAGAAGGCAGAAGGAAGAAGGAAGAAGGAAGAAGAAGGAACAACCAATTCCGGTCAATTTCCCTCTGAGTTTCTTCAGTCCGCGCAGGCGGACGAAAGTTTGTATAGCAGCGAATTATATTCGCCCGGACTTGCTCAAAAATCCTTAGCAGTCGTCAAAGTTTGCGGATCGGCAGCAAAGGCCAGCCATAACGGAAATTGCAGGATTGACAAACTAATTAAATCCTCAGTTTCATCAATGACAATTAGTGGCAATTTACCATCTTTCACCAGTCGATCGGCTTTTTGAGCCAAAGCCTCCGCAGACTCAAACATAATAATCCCCCTTTCCGGGCCAAAATCGCTGCGAGTAATGCCCAAACAGTCCTGCAAACCCCGGCGCCACTCTCCCAAACGTTCGGGACTGTTGGCGAGCACCAAAGTCCGCACCCGTCCGCCGTAGACGCTTCTGAGTACAGAAATAATTGTCGAAGTAATCAAGATATTTTGCAAGCGCGAACCCATAGTCCGCAAAGCACCCCTTCCTCCTTGAGTGAAAAACCAGTTAGAAACTCGTTCTGCGTGGATGGGTTCAAAAGTGCGGCGGAGTTGCCAAGGCGGGCCGTAGTAGTCGGGGACAGTACGGTATTGATCGAGGGTGCGGCGAATTTGTTTGGCTTGTTCTTGAAATCCCTGTTCGGCAAATTTGGGATTTACCGGTGCTGAGGATTGAGACTCCTCAGCAGCAGTTCGCTGTGGTGTCTCTTGCACTGGCGGTGTCAAATCTAAGAGTTCTGCGGTGGCGGCCAAATCCTGCAAACTCCCTACTAAATAGTCTTTGAAACCCTGAACTCGAATTGCTAAATCTTGGGAAACGCCGGCAAAAGTGGTTCGCATTTCCTTCTGAATTCGATCGCGCCGGCGTTCTAGTTTTTCTACTTCGATTTGTAGCGCTTGTTTGCGCTGATCTAGTTGAATCAAGCCGTCTTGTACCAAACGCCCGATCGATGCTTGAGCCTGGCCCAACGCTTCTATAGCATTGGCTTTGTCGGCTTCCAATGCGGCAATTTTTTCAGTCAAAGCTTGTTCTTGCTGCTGCAATTCTTGGACTCTCTCTGCCAACTGTTCGGTAACATTTTCTGGGATGTGCGTTACCGTTTCTGGGATTGCTGTTGGCTGGGAGTCTGTGGGAGGATCGATTTGAGCGATCGGACTTTCTGATTCGGCCTCGTCGGTGTTGGATCCAATTTGGGCGAGTGCGCCTGCTTCGTCCACGAATTGGGCGATTTCGGCATCTTCCTCGTCCAGCGGCGGGTCTGTTTCTGCCGGGAGTTGGGCGGGCAGTTCATTTTCGTCGATCCACAAATCTCGTGTTTGAGATAGAAGTTGGTACTCTGTCTCATTCACGGGTAAATCGACTTCGCCGTCACCGCTTGGGGCGGCTGGTTGTGGTTGCGGTTCTTGGGTTGGAGATTCGTCTGAATTCATGGGAAATTTTGTTCGGCGTGGGGCACGGAAAAGTTAAAAATTAAAAATTAACAACTTTTTTAGTCTTGACGGGGACAGCGCTGTTCTAAGCAGGTCTGTAGCATTTTACGATCGAATAGAACCGGCAGAAAGTGAATGCTGTTAATTTCTTTGAAATAGAACAAAATCGGCACCGCAGGCCAAAATATCCGCCAATTTTGCCATTCTCGGTAAGGAAAGCGGCGGATTAAGTTGGACGATCGATAAATATCCAAATCTGTTGGGGTAAATTGCAGCCGGATGGTGGCGGCTTGGTACATCAGAAACAAGCCGAACAGCGAAAGTGGCAAACTTGCCCACTTCTGCACGAACAGCAGCGCTAGGCCCGCCAGTACCAGGACTAGGGGAATGGCATAACTCGGGGCGAGTTCGATCGTACTTGTCGGCGCAGTCGAAGAAGCAGTTGTAGTCACGGGTTTAAATCAAGGGTAGTAAACGAATGTTGCCAATTATTCATATTTTATCCGTTTCCTAGCTTACAGGCCTTTGAGTACGCTAGAGCCCGTCCCCTGAAACATCAGCCAAGTCAGGAAAAAGTTCACAATAAAAATAGCCAGTAAAGCCGTCACCACCGCCGTAGTAGTCGATTGGCCGACGCCTTTTGCCCCGCCGGTGGTGGTCAAACCCCAGCTAGTGCCGATTACAGCAATCAAACCACCGAATACAAAAGCCTTAATTGCCGCGCTGCAAATATCCCACAGACTCAGGAAATTGCGGACTGATTCTAAAAACACGCTTTGAGAGATGCCGTACATCGTCGTAGCAATCAGCAGTCCGCCCGCGACGCCGGTGACGAGACACATGATAGTTAAAATTGGCAGCATCAAGCAGCAAGCAAGGACGCGGGGAATTACTAAATAGTCGATCGGGTCTGTTCTGAGCATCAGCAGGGCATCTATCTGTTCTGTTACCTGCATCGTGCCGATTTCCGCTGCAAAAGCCGAACCTACCCGTCCCGTCACGATTACGGCTGTTAAGACGGGGCCGAGTTCGCGCGTCAAAGACAAAGCCAAAACGCCACCGACGACATTGCCTGCACCGAGGTTAATAAACTCCCTCGCTACCTGAATAGTAAATACCATGCCGACAAAACCCGCAGTCAGCAAAGCAATCAGCAGAGATTCCGGGCCGACTGCTGCCATTTGGTCGAGGGTGTTGCGGCGGTGAATTTTGCCCCTCAGCAAGTGCAGCATGACTTGGCCGCCCAATAAAGCTGCTGCCAGCAACCGCTGACTCCACAAACTGAGGCTGGAAGATGTAGTGGTGCTCAAGGGGATTTCGAGTATAGAACAACTGCCAAAAATGAAATTTATCTACAAATCTTAAACAAGTTTTTTCTCTAACATTTAAGATTTCTGACAGAACCGGCCACTGAGGGCGATCGCTGCCTATCGTAGAAAAGGACAAGTTTTGTTTGCTTGTACCTTTCGGCAGTTTAGCTGAATTTACTGACTCTTATGAGCATTTTTCCCAATTTTCTTCGCTCTGTACTGCTGACGGGCCTGTTGAGCTTTGTCGCCCCCGTATTGTTAATCGGCGCAGGATTGACTAGCTTTTCGCTGATTGGCTTCGTGCCTGCTCTCCAAGGAGTTGGTCGTTCTGGAGAAGAGCTGATTTTGCAGTTCTTAGCTACTTTCGGCAGCGGCTGTCCCCTCCAGGGTTTTTTCGTTATCGGTCTAACTTTTGGTTTGGTGGGTGCTTTGTTTGATACCTACGCTTCTTATCAGCATTCGCGGTGGAGTTAATCGAACCTTCGATTTTAGATTTTAGATGGGAATTCCTCGCTCGAATCTAAAATCTAAAATTGCTGGGTTCCGGTTGGATCGGATACCCGCCCCTTTTGATGATTTTACAATATCGATCGCGAATGTTCGGAAATGCGATCGGCCTTTTTGCGGAAAACCGACTCCCCCAGTTTCGGGAGCTGGAATATATTAAATACAAGTTGAGTCAAGTGTTTCTCAACCCCTAAAAACTTCAGATAGTCGAGGTATTAGTTATGGCACTTATTCGTTGGGAACCTTTGCGGGAAATGGACTCCTTGCAGCGAGAAATGAATCGGTTGTTTGATAGCTTGACTCCGGCAACCGATCGCGCATCTAACGGTGTTGCTTTTGTACCCCCCGCCGAACTCGATGAAACTCCCGAAGCAATCCACCTTAAATTAGAAGTTCCAGGCATGGAAGCTAAGGATTTGGACGTACAAGTAACCGCCGAAGCTGTTGCTATCAGTGGCGAACGCCGTCTGGAAACTAAGAGTGAAGATAAAGGCATGACTCGCTCTGAGTTCCGCTACGGTTCGTTTCGCCGGGTGATTCCCCTACCCGCACGGGTTCAAAATGACAGCGTACAAGCTGAGTACAAAAATGGAGTTTTGCACCTGAATTTGCCCAAAGCGGAAGCGGAAAAGAACCGCGTGGTTAAAGTTCAAATCGGTGGCTAATAATTGTTTCCTACTTTAGTTAGTTAATTAGTAGGGGGGCGCAAGGCACCCCCTATTTGTTTTGGGAATTGATTATTGGTCATTGGGAATTGATAATTGGGCCGAAAAGCATTGGGCATTGCGAGTTTGAGGAATGATCTTTCCTTCTTCCTTCTTCCGACTTCCCTCGGACTGACATCCGTTACATCCGTTACATCCGTTACATAATCCGTTGCCGAACTTCTTCCTTCTTCCTTCTTCCTTCTTCCGTTACATCCTCAGAAAGCGAATCCGTTGCCGAACTTCCTTGTTCCCATTCTTCAACCGTGCTAAACTCAAAAAGGCAATGGTTGGTGAGGAGACTTGCGTGCCGAGTCAGGGAGTTGGAGGAAATGGAATTGCATCTGAGTTTGGAGACTTAACCGGGATGACTCGCGAAGAAGTCGATGATTTTTTGCGCGGATTGGGTGCTAAGGTAAAAATTTCTTCAGGAAATTATGTTGAATACAAATTTTCTGACAGGTCAAAAGTCATCATCCGCACTAATAGTGAAGTTGTTCGCCTGCGGGCACCGCGATATGGCTCAGATGGTAGAAGAATAAACTGGGGTTTGCGTCTTGACAAAGATGGTAGCGTACTCCAAACACGCGATGAATTTGGCAATCAGATTCCTGATACGCACATTACTGGAGAAAAAGTGAGTAATTAATATGCCTGATGACTACAACTTGCTTAATTTAGGTGGACTTACATCCCTCGTGAAAAATGTCAATGTGTCTTTGTGGGGGAATGAAGTATTACTGGAATGTATCTACGATCCTACAGGCGCTCAATTGCCTTACTCTTTAGTTTTTCAAGACTGCCGAGAAATTATGTGGGAGGTGCATGATGAAGAGGAAGTAAAAGAACCATTAGCTGATTTGATTGGTTTTCATTTGGGTGAAAACGCGCACCGGAAAGCAGCTTTGATTCATACTGATATTTTTGAAATTTCTATTTTGTACGGCAGTTTTAGCATTCACAAGGGAGAAAACCTAAATGCTGAAGATTTAGAGACAGAGGTTTTGGTATCACCAGCGCAAGCAGTCGTTTAGTAATTTCGATTGTAGCTGTGAGATTTTAGATAAAAGACTGGGAAATGAGTTGATAAACAGAGGTTTTGGTATCACAAGCGTATTGCGTAGCTACTTGCAAAAGGTAATGTGCTAAACTCGAAAAGGCAATGGTTGGTGAGGAGACTTGCGTGCCGAGTCAGGGAGTTGGAGGAAATGGAATTGCATCTGAGTTTGGAGACTTAACCGGGATGACTCGCCAAGAAGTCGATGACTTTTTGCGCGGACTGGGTGCAGAAATCAGAACTACTGACGGGGGTTATCTTGAATACGAATTTGCCGATCGTTCGCGAGTCAATATCCGTCCTGATGGTGAAGTTGTACGCACCCCAGCTCCCAGATACGGTTCAGATGGCCGAAAAATAAACAAAGGTTTGCGTCTTGACAAAGATGGCAGCTTGGTCAAAACACGCGATGAATTTGGCAATAAGATTCCTGGGACGCACAATACTGGAGAAAAAGTGAGTAATTAATATGCCCGATGACTACAACTTGCTTAATTTAGGTGGACTTACATCCCTCATCACAAATGTCAATGTGTCTTTGTGGGGAAATGAAATTTTATTTGAATGTATTTACGATCCGACAGGCGATCGATTGCCTTATAGCATAGTATTTCATGACTGCCGAGACATCAGTTGGGAGGTGTTCCATCCTGAAGATGTCAAAGATCCTGAAGCTGATTTGATTGGTTTTCATTTAGGTGAAGACGCGCACCGGAAAGCAGCTTTAATTCATACTGATATTTTTGAAATTTCTATTTTGTACGGCAGTTTTAGCATTCACAAGGGAGAAAACCTAAATGCTGAAGATTTAGAGACAGAGGTTTTGGTATCACCAGCGCAAGCAGTCGTTTAGTAATTTCGATTGTAGCTGTGAGATTTTAGATAAAAGACTGGGAAATGAGTTGATAAACAGAGGTTTTGGTATCACAAGCGTATTGCGTAGCTACTTGCAAAAGGTAATGTGCTAAACTAGAAAAGGCAATGGTTGGTGAGGAGACTTGTGTGCCGGGTCAGGGAGTTGGAGGAAATGGAATTGCATCTGAGTTTGGAGACTTAACCGGAATGAATCGCCAAGAAGTCGATGACTTTTTGCGCGGACTGGGTGCAGAAATCAGAACTACTAGAGAGGGTTATGTTGCATATAAATTTTTTGATAAGTCAACAGTAATGATCCGTCCTAACGGTGAAGTGATTAGAACGGCTGCACCGAAATATGGATCAGATGGAAGAAATATCAACAAAGGTTTGCGTCTCGATAGAGATGGTAAATTATTGCGGACGAGAGACGAATTTGGTAATTTAATTCCAGGTACTCACAATACGGGAGAAAAATTAAATGAGTGATTGGAAGGATGACTATAACTTGCTTGGATTGGGTGGTTTTACATCTTTAATCACAAAAGTCAACCTATCTTTATGGGGAAACGAAGTATTAATTGAATGCGTCTACAATCCAGAAGAAAGATTGCCTTATATGCTGGCCTTCAAAGACTGTCGCGATATCAGTTGGACTGTACACGATGAAGAGGCAGTTAGCGAACTGGAAGCTGAATTCTTCGGAATTTCTTTGGGCGAGCCGGAACACCGCAAGCCTGCGGTGATTACTACAGACATTTTTGAAATTTCAATTTTGTACGGCAGTTTTAGCATTCACAAGGGAGAAAACCTCAATGCTCAAGTAGCAGATTTAGAAACCGAGGTTTTGGTATCACAATCGCCAGCAGTCTTGTAGCACTTGAAAAGCACCGCGCCGTTAAATTGCCAAGCGGTTAGTAATATTATATCTGGGAAAATAACTATTACAGGACTTACGCACTCCGACTCCTAGAAACTGGGTTTTTTACCTAATCGGCGGGTTTTAACGAAGTATTTTCGTAAAAAACTGGGTTTCTGGGCCCCCATGCGTAAGTCCTATATTATTAGGTTTGTAGTGAGGACTTCAGTCCTCATCAAAAATCTGAGGATTGAAGTCCTCACTACAAAAGAATTACCAATTTTTCAAAAAAGACACTAGGTATTGTTGCCCGCCTCAGTTTACGATACTTAATAGAACTTTTTTCCCAGATGAGGTAAAACACAATGCCTGATATTGTTGATATTGCCGTAGGTGCGGGTTCGTTCCAAACCCTCGTAACAGCCGTGCAAGTAGCTAATTTAGTAGATGCCCTCAAAAGTCCGGGCCCTTTTACTGTCTTTGCACCCACTGACGATGCTTTTGCGAAATTGCCGCCGGGAACTATCACAACCCTAGTGCAGAACGTTCCCCAACTGACTAGGATTTTGATGTTTCATGTCGTCTCCGGCAAGTTTATGAAGGCGGATTTGGCAAAACTCGGTTTTGTTACTTCCTTGGAAGGTTCGCCGATTAAAATTGATTGTTCTGACGGTTTTGAGGTGAAAAATGCTACAGTTGTCGCTGCGGATATCGAAGCTGATAACGGCGTCATCCATGTGATCGATAATGTGATTTTAATGGGGTAGTTTCACCGTCCATTGATTTTCGATTTTCGATTTTTGATTGACTCAACACATGAATTTGAGGGTTTGAACTTTGATCTAAAATTTTTTGAGTTCGATCAAGGAAGTCGGAGCTTGCATCTGTTTTTGGGTGTGAGCTTAAGTGTCGCAGCGGGAGCGAGAGCTTGCATTGAGCAATGTCTCTTTGCTCCCGATCGCACGCTTTTTTATCGGTTGAAGGTAATTTAAATATAAAACCGTTGTCTTTTCGGCGGATATATTTTAAGATGATTGTTTACAAAAATTTGAAAATCAATAATTATTATAATATAAGCAAACCAGCGTGGTGAGCACTATGCAAATCCTAGCCGCCAGCCTCAAAGCAAAAGTCCGCCAGCGTACCTTGGAACTGCAAGTTCTCAACGAACTTACTGCAAAAGTTCAAGCCGCTCTCAGTGCTGATGAAATTTGGTCTGCGTGTCTGGCACATCTCGATCGCCTCATTCCCACAGAGACGATCGCAATTTTGACGCTACCGGACGATCGACTATACCTGCAACACTTACAGCCCTTAACTGCTGGCGCCAAAGCCGAAATTGAAGGGCGCTTGCAAGCTGCTGGCGCTGAATGGCTCGCCGGCAATCGGGAGTGGGCGCACAACATCGCTCCGCCACCAATTGCTGAGTTTCAGTCGGTCTTGATGGCACCAGCCAACCCAGATGAAAGTGAAGAATTGTTGGGAGTATTTTTCATTGGTGCAGAGCAGCCAACTGCTTTTAATTTGGAACACCTTTGTTTGCTCCACACGGTCGCTCAAATTTGTGCAAAACAGTTAAATATTCTAGCAACTAAAACGACCAGTGTCAAGGCTCAACTTCAAAATAATTTTGCTCTGGATTC
Organism: Microcoleus sp. B7-D4; assembly: GCF_036705125.1. Taxonomy (NCBI): domain Bacteria; kingdom Bacillati; phylum Cyanobacteriota; class Cyanophyceae; order Oscillatoriales; family Microcoleaceae; genus Microcoleus; species Microcoleus sp. B7-D4. Next base: position 15,836 of record NZ_JAUBTT010000034.1, on the reverse strand, counting down.
GGCAAGTCAAGAACTATTGTTGCGGGCTGTAATGGACGAGGCTCCGGACAGAGTTTTTGCGAAAGATAGAAACTTTAGATACATTTTTGTCAATCAAAGTTTTGCTGAATATGTGGGCAAAAATGTTGCGGAAATTATCGGCAAAGATGATATTGAATTAGGGTTTTGTGCCGAATTAGTATTTGGCGATCGCAACGGCAAAATTAGGGGCATCCGCGAGGAAGATCGAGCTGTGCTGGCTGGGGAGAGGGTTCGCAATCCCTACCAGGCGATCGTCTTTGAAGGTGGCAAACAGCACATCTTTGACACGCAAAAAGTGCCACTGTGCGATGCAGAGGGTAATATATTTGGGGTTTTGGGTTTTTCTAGAGAGATTGGTCAATTGCAGGCCACAGATGAAGCCAGGAATCAAAGCCAAGCCCAACTGCAAAAAATTACTGCTAGCGTACCCGGTACGGTATATCAAATTGACTTGCATCCAGACGGCTCAATGGTCTTCTCGTTTGTGAGCGCGGGCTGCCGAGAATTGTATGAAATAGAACCAGAGGCTGCTCAGCAGAATTTTAATGTAATTGTTGACATGATTCATCCCGAAGATCGAGATGATTTTCTCAACTCGGTGACGCTTTCTGCTGAAAATTTGCAGCCTTGGCGCTGGGAAGGAAGAATTGTCACTCCGTCAGGAAAACTTAAATGGGTGCAAGGAGCTTCCCAGCCCGAATTTCAAGCATCGGGGGAGATAGTTTACTACGGCTTGTTCACAGATATTAGCGCCCGGAAACAAGCTGAACGGAAGCTGCAACTTTATCAACAAATCTTTTTGAAATCCAACGATGCGATCGCGATCTTAGACGCCCAAGGCTATTACTTAGAAACAAATCAAGCTCACACGGCTTTGCTGGGCCACAGTTCGTCTAAATTGTGGGGAAAAACCCCGGCAACTCACATGGGAGAACAGGGATTTGCCTCGGTAATGCAAAGCTTGGCAGAAACTAGGAGTTACCGAGGCGAAATGACCTTTATTAAGGCTGTGCAAGAAGGAACAGTTGAGGTCGAGGTTTCGGCTTTTGCGGTTTTAAATGATGCTGGGGATGTAGTTTGTTATGTAAGTGTCAAAAGAGACATCAGCGAACGCAAGCGAGCTGAGGAAAAACTAAAACTTTACCGAGAAATATTTTTAAACTCCAACGATGCGATCGTCATTATCGATGCTGACGGGTTTTTCGTCGAACAAAATCTTGCTCACCAAACACTTCTAGGATACACAGACGCGGAATTAGAAGCAGAAGCTTCGCCGCTGGTTGCGGGGGAGCGCTTTTTGGCAATTGCCCAAAGTTTAGCAAAAACAGGAAGTTTTCGGGGCGAAATTACTAACTCCACTAAAGGCGGCCAGACGCTGGCGATCGACGTTGCGGCATACTCTGTGATTAACAACGCCGACGATGTAATTTGTCATGTCTGCGTCAAGCGCGACATTACCGAACGCAAAAAAGGAGAAGAAGAACGGCAAAAATTTGTGTCGCTGATTGAAAACAGCAGCGATTTTATCGGTATGGCTACCCTGAAAGGCCAAACGCTGTTTGTCAACGAAGCCGGACGAAAACTGGTGGGTGTAGAGAATCTTTTGGGAGTGCTTTATACGGAGATATGGGATTATATTGGGCCCTATTTTCAACAGAAATTCAGTCAAGAGATTTTACCAACAATTATCAGTCATGGCCAGTGGCAAGGCGAAGGTCAAATGCAGCACTTGGCCACCGGACAACCCATTGATGTTGTGATGAATGCTTTTCTGGTCAAGCACCCTCAAACCACCGAACCGCTGTGCTTTGCTGCGGTAATTCGCGATGTCACCGAACGCAAGCAAGCTGAGAGAAGGCTGCGCGAACAAGCAGAACAAGAACGGCTGGTTTCGGCGATCGCCCAGCGAGTCCGGCAGTCTCTCAACCTCACTCAAACTCTGAGCACTGCTGTACAAGAAGTGCGGCAGTTGCTGGCAACTGACCGCACGATAATTTATCGTTTTGATTCCGAGGAAACAGCGGTTGTTGTTGTGGAATCTGTAGGGGATGATTGGATGCCCCTGCTGGGCAGAAAAGTTCAAAGAACATCCTTTGGGGAAAATTTTGTATGGCTGTACAGTCCAGGAACAATTCAAGCAATGGCAGATATTTATACGGCCAATTTGAGCGAGGAACACCGAGATTTACTCGCTAGTTTGCAGGTAAGGGCTAATTTAGTTGTACCAATTTTTATAGGCGATGAAAGTCAGGGTTTGGCAGCAGAATATTCGCCTGAAACTCGAAGTGAACTGCCGGGAAGGAGTTTGGAAACGAGTCAAAATCGGTTGTGGGGATTGCTGATTGCCCATCAGTGCAGCGCTCCGCGGGTTTGGACTGATTCTGAGATGGATTTGCTGGGAAGGTTGAGCGTGCAGTTGGCGATCGCCATTCAGCAATCTACTCTTTTTGAACAAGCGCAGCAGGCACGAGAAGCAGCCCTAGAAGCGTCTCGAATGAAGTCGCTATTTTTAGCAAATATGAGTCACGAAATCCGTACTCCGATGAATGGAGTGATGGGGATGACAGATTTGCTGCTGAAAACGAATCTTACTCCCGAACAGCTTGACTTTGTACAGACGCTGAAACTCAGCGGTCAAAATTTACTCTCCATCATTAACGATATTCTGGATCTCTCCAAACTGGAAGCCGGAGAAATGCGCTTAGAAATACTAGAATTTAACCTCAGTATCTGTATGAATGAAGTGCTGGATTTGTTGGCAACTCCCGCACAAGAAAAAGGTATAGAAGTGGTGGCACTGATTGACAGTGACGTGCCGGTGCAAATTAAAGGTGATGCAGCGCGGTTGCGGCAAATACTCACTAATTTGATCAACAATGCTATTAAGTTTACAGAAGCAGGAGAAGTGGTAATTGAGGTTGCTAATGCTAGTAATCCTGAGTTATTGGCAGCCACCGATAATCAGAGAATTTTAGAGAATATCGAGCCGTTGAAAATAGAAAACAGTGACTTTATGCTCCTGCTGTTTAAAGTAACAGATACAGGAATTGGGATTGCTCCCGAAGACAAAAAAAAGCTGTTTCAATCTTTTACTCAAGTTGATGCCTCTACGACAAGAAAATACGGTGGCACAGGTTTGGGGCTGGCTATTTCTAAGCAGTTGGTGGAATTAATGGGTGGGCAAATCGGTGTGGAAAGTACCCCTGGCAAAGGCTCGACTTTTTGGTTTACTGTGCCGACAGTTACGGAAAATTTAACTGCTGTCGGGACAGCGTGCGAAGTGAATTTTGAAACGGTGCTGGCGGGGCGAAAAATGTTAGTTGCCAGCGACAAGCCGACTGTGCGAAAAGTGCTAGTGAGAATGGCTGTTTTGTGGGGAATGGAAGTTGAGGAGGTGGAAAACGGTTGGATGACGATCGCATCTCTGTACAAAGCTGTTAGCGTTAATTCCCCTTACGATATCGTTTTGGTTGATATTCAGTTGCCGGAAATGGTGGCCGGAAGTCTCGAACGCTTGAGGATTTCTGAGCCGGCAATGCAGCAGACGCATTGGGTGGTGCTGACTTCAATGACTCAGCTTGCAGAGGCGAAACGCTTGGTAGATAGCGGTTTTAGCGGGTATTTAACTAAACCTGTGAAAGCTCACCGACTATTTGATTGCTTGGCGAATGCGATCGCCCCGATGACGCTGATTGATGAGTCGCAGGCAAATTCAACGTCGAATCGAGCCTCAGCTATTGACAACCGGGAGTTAGCAAGTTTAAAGATTTTGTTAGTTGAAGATACTCCAATCAATCAAAAAGTTGGTCTCAATCAACTTAGAGTTTTGGGATGCACTGCGGATGTCGCGAATAACGGCGCAGAGGCGCTATCTATGGTTGCTCAGAAAAAGTATGACATTGTGTTGATGGACTGTCAGATGCCGGTTTTGGACGGTTACGAAGCAACGCTGGAATTGCGCCGCCGGGAAGCGGCAGATGCTGCTGGGAAGATGGAACCACATCAAAAGACGGTGGTGATTGCGATGACGGCGAATGCTTTGAAGGGCGATCGGGAAAAGTGTCTGGCGGCGGGCATGGACGATTATATTAGCAAACCTATTGCGATCGAAAAGTTAAAATCGGTACTAGCAAATTGGTCGGTCAAACTAAAAATTGGAAATCCCAAGTTTAAGGCCGAGGAACTTCAAAACTCTGAACCAGATATCGAATCGGTAGTCGATATGGCACGTTTGCACGAAATTTCGGGGGCTGATGTAGAGTTTGAGCGGGAAATACTGCAAACTTTTGTGGTGGATACTGCTAGTTATTTAGAAGCTGCTAAGGGGGCGATCGCCTTGGGAGATATGGAGACACTCGCCCGCCACGCTCATCAAATTAAAGGTGTCAGCGCTACGGCGGCGGTGCGGTTAATGCCCGATATGGCAGATCGGCTTCAAAGTCTGGCTGAATCTAATGATTTGGAGGGGGCTACAAAAATCATTGCTGAATTAGAAATAATTCTGGCGAGGGTTCAAAAGTTTGTGGCTACCGAGTAGTCAATTTTATTGTGCACCGGGCCCGTGGAGCCCGATCGCGGATATTGGCAGCCCCGCGAGCGAGCGCGTGTAAAGATTGTTAATCTTTTATCAAGATGTTTATCTCAATGTGAAGGAATTGGGAACTCTTATAACATCTTGTGTGTTGTAACTTGCGACACTACTGTCTTAAGTTATTGTGGTCAAATATAAAATAATCATTAAGCCGATGGCTCAGAGGGTGCTTTTCGTCTATCGGCTTGAGACACCAAGACCAGCTTTTCGCTATCCCCGCCCATTAAGTGCGTATTTACGCTCAACGAGGTTTTATGACTCCAGTCATGTTACGCCAACTCTGGTCATTAATTGAGACCACCCAAGCTACTCTGTTAGTCAATTTAGACGATGCCACCCTGGTACAGTGGCTGCTGAAGCAGTTAAAGACAAACTCTGCGCTCAATGGCAAAGAAGCAGATTTGTTGGACGAATACATCCAGTCTCGGCTTTCCCTAATCCGCGATTTAGCTGAGCAGCGGCTGGCACCAGAGCTACTGTGAGCGGATTCAATCAAAATCGGATAAATATTCCAGGGAAGGGCGACGATCGCTCGCGCTGGGCAGAAATAGCAGAAAAGAAACCGGGTTTCAGGGATAAATCTGAGGTTTGACGACCATACCTCCAGCCAGAAACCGGGTTTCTAACTTTGGGTTCCCAGCTTGCTCAAAAAAAACAGGCGGGTAGTCGGGGCAGTTGTCGCTGTGCAGCAACGGATGCAGAACGGCTAATTTGAAACCGGAAGCTGTGTAGATCGCCGATCGCCACAGTTCTGACAGCTACAAGGTAGGATTGTCAGGAAAGCGTTCTATTAAAATCTATGCGTAAATGGGGATTTCTGCTACTAGCAAGTGTGTTGTTTGTGGCACCGTTGGCATCTTGTAGGGATCGATCGGCACAAACCGGACAAACAACAGCAACAACTGCAGCAGGCGGCAACTCGCAACAAGGTTCCAGCCGGATAGATACAATTATCAGCCGGGGCAAACTGATTTGTGGCATCAGTGGCGAACTGCCGGGTTTTAGCTTTGTAGACGAAAAAGGCAAATATTCGGGACTGGATGTGGATGTGTGCAGGGCTGTGGCGGCGGCAATATTTGACGATCCCGAAAAAGTCGAGTACCGAAAGCTCAATGCTAAAGATAGATTTACAGTTTTGCAGGCGGGAGAAATCGACATTCTCAGCCGAAATACCACCTACACCGCGAGTCGCGACAGCACTACCGGACTGGAATTTGCCCCGGTGATCTTTTATGACTCTCAAAGCATCATGGTCAAAAAAGACAGCGGCATCAAAAGTTTAAAAGATTTTGCGGGCAAATCTATCTGCGTGCAGACAGGTACGAGCACCGAACAAAATTTGTCCGACCAAATGCGAAAATTAGGAATTAAATACACTCCTGTGGTGTTTGAAGATGTGAATGCTACCTTTGCTACCTATCAAGAAGGTCGCTGTCAAGGTGTTACTGCCGATCGATCGCAACTTGTTTCTAAGCGGACAACTCTGCCGAATTCCGAGAATAATGTTGTTTTGCCGATCGTGATGTCAAAAGAACCATTAGCCCCAGCGGTGAAAAGCGGCGATCCTAAATGGGCTGATGCGGTGAGATGGATCGTTTTCGCGGCGATTGAAGCTGAAGATTTGGGAATTAATTCAGGAAATGTAGACCAAATTGTGGCAAGCACTACAGACCCGAACATCAAACGTTTGCTAGGAACAGAAGGAGATTTAGGTAAAGGTTTCGGACTCCCGAACGACTACGCCGTCCGCGTTGTGAAGAAAGTGGGGAATTACGGGGAAATGTACGATCGCAACCTCGGCCCCAAAAGTACACTCAAGTTAGAACGGGGTCAAAACAGACTCTGGAAAGATGGCGGTTTGCTTTACTCGCCGCCATTCCGCTAGTAAAGCTATGTAGGGTGCGTGACGGTAAAAATCCCCATCGCCAATCAAGTAACTATCAAGTCACGCACCAAAGCTATGTAGAGTGCGTGACTTGAAAAATCCCGCTCGCCAATCGAGTAACTATCAAGTCATATCAAATCCGGTAGCATCGGAATAATTCATCTCTGCATTCTCTCCCTCTGCGTTCTCTGCGCCCTCTGCGGTTAAATCATTCCGATGCAACCGGAAACGATATCACGCACCAAAGCTCAATCTCGCCTGGATTTGCCAGCAGATTTATCAAATATAATTTAAATTATGAACCCAGAACCTCAACCGGGCAAAGCCCAGAAATTTCCCTATTTTAAAGATATATCAAAACTCCTGCGGGACGATCGCTTCTGGAAAATTGCCGTACAGGCGATCGCCCTAATTTTAGTAATAGTTGTGATCGCGATTCTCGCGGACAATCTGGGCGCCAATTACTCGCAACTGGGGATTGCATTTGGATTTGACTTTCTCAATTCCCAAGCATCTTTTGACATCGGCGAAAGCGTGATTCCCTACAGTCCCGAAAATACTTACAGACAAGCTTATTTTGTCGGTTTAATCAACTCGCTGCGGGTGATGGGTCTCGGCATTATTTTCGCAACAGTTGCGGGTTTGACGGTAGGAATTGCGCGCATTTCCGACAATTGGCTGCTGCGGAGTTTGGCTGGTTTGTACGTAGAAATTTTGCGAAATACGCCGTTATTGCTGCAATTATTTTTCTGGTATTTTGCCGTTTTCATTTCCCTGCCAAAACTCGAAGACAATCAGCAGATGAGGGGGCCGATTTACTTGACAAATCGCGGCATTGCTGTACCAACAGCGGTGGCTTTGCCGGGTTTTGAGATTTGGTTGATTTTGCTAACTGTCGGAGTTTTGGCTGCCGCTGGGCTGTGGATGTGGCGGGCGCGGGTGATGTTGGAAGAAGCTAAGCCGGGAAGACAGTTGTTTTGGGCTCTAGGTGCGATCGGGCTAAGTGCAATCTTAGCTTGGATTATCACCAAAAATCTGCCTTTTCGTCTAGATGTTCCGCGCCTGACACCAACATTGCAACTCGAAGGAGGATTAAAATTCACTCCAGAATTTGCTGCCTTGGTGACAGGACTCAGCTTGTATACTGGCAGTTACATTGCAGAAATTGTGCGGGCCGGAATTCAGTCAGTATCGAAAGGCCAGTGGGAAGCGGGAAAGTCTTTGGGGCTGAAGTCTGGAACAATGATGCGGATGGTAATTTTACCGCAAGCTTTGCGGGTGATTGTGCCGCCTTTAACCAGTCAGTATCTGAATTTAGCTAAGAATTCGAGTTTAGCGGTTGCGGTTGCTTATCCCGACGTTTATTTTGTGGTGGGATCTCCGACGTTGAATCAGACCGGTCGGGCGATCGAAGCAATGTTAATTATCATGGTAACATATCTAACAATTAGTTTGATAGTTTCTCTGTTCATGAATTGGTACAATAAAACTGTACAAATCAAGGAAAGGTAAATAGTTGAAATTTAATCTATTTTAATTGGAATCAAAGGAGAGCGCGTTAAATGGCGTACAGTGACTTTAGCTGAGACCGAGTAACGAAAACTTGTGAATTGACGACTAAACAATAATAAAAATAACCAACAACAACTATCTTTTTTTTGCTAGTATCAAACTTGAGGAACATCAAATGACACAAGAATTAATTGCTCTTAGAAAAAGCATAGTGGAAGGAAGGTATACGGATGCTTTGGCAATAGTCGATGAGTTAGATGGAATGAGCAAACAGGCAATTTTGCGACAAATCCAATCTTTTTTAAATGTTTTGCTGATTCACTTGATTAAAAATCAAGTTGAACAGCGATTAACTGGTTCTTGGGCTAGTTCGATTCGCAATTCAATCAGAGAAATTAAGAAGGCAAATATTAAAGATAATAAAACATCTTATTACATCAATTCTGATGAATGGGAGAGTTTTATAGAGGAGGAGGTGATTGAGGATGCGATTGCAGAGGCGGCGGAGGAAGTATTGAATGGTATTTATAGTCAATTTCAACTTGCAGAGATGATGGATAGAAACCTGATTATTCAGACTGCTGTGAGGTTATTGAACTTGACTTATATCCATTCCGCCAAAGATTTACCCGCAGTGTTAGCCCAGCATTTAAGTCAGTTACCAGGTGGAGAAGATTGGATAAATCGGCGAAAATAAGTAGGATTTTTTTTAGCCTTGGCGATTGGAAATCGCGTCTACACAAACAAAACCCCTGGCGATTGGAAATCGCGTCTACACAAACAAAACCCGCCTACGCGGGTTAATAAAATATAGGATTGAAAACCGCTAGATGGAAACTCTCCCCATATTACCGCCCCCAGCCACCGAATCGCCTACCCCTTGGAATTGGGCGCGCAAAAATTTATTTAGTACCTGGTACAACAGCATTCTGACAGTAGTTTGCCTAATTATCGCCTTCCAAACTATTAAAGGAATTATCGTTTGGGCAACAACAAAAGCTCAATGGCGCGTATTAGAAGCCAACTTGCCACTATTTTTCGCAGGAAGATTTCCCCGCGAATCGTACTGGCGGCTGTGGATAGTAACGGCCATAATTGCCTTGTTGGGAGGATTAACTTGGGGAAACATTCAGCGGCAAGAACGTCTTTGGAATCCGCCTTTACTAATTATACTTGGTGCTGCAGTTGTGGGTGCTGTCATTTCGCCGATCGACCTAACCTCTCGTTTTTACCTGCTAGCCAATATTATTGTAGCGGCTGCTAGCTATTGGACGGGGAGACAAATTAACCCTAAAATAATGAGTTGGATACCTGCAATGTGGGCTCTTTCCTTCCCCATAATTTTGTGGCTAATTAAAGGCGGGTTGGGTTTGACAGAAGTGTCAACAAATGATTGGGGCGGTTTAGTGCTGACGCTCTTTTTAGCAGTTATTAGTATTGTGCTTTCCTTTCCTTTGGGAGTATTGCTAGCACTCGGCAGACAAAGTTCTTTGCCCGTTGTGAGACTGTTATCAACATTATATATTGAAATTATTCGCGGTTTACCCTTAATTGGCATTTTGTTTTTAGGTCAAGTGATGCTGCAACTCTTCTTGCCGCCCGAATATCCGAAATTAGATAGAGTAATTAGAGCCATTGCTGGATTAACCTTATTTAGTGCGGCATACTTGGCGGAAAACGTGCGCGGTGGCTTGCAGGCCGTGCCCAGGGGACAAATAGAAGCAGCTAGGTCGATCGGACTCAATACACCCCTACTCACAATTCTCATTGTACTGCCTCAAGCACTGCGAATAGTCATTCCGGCGATCGGCGGTCAATTCATCGGATTATTTATGGATACTTCCCTGCTATCTCTATTCGGAATGTTAGAATTAATCGGAATATCCCGCGCAGTTTTAGCAAATCCATCCTATATCGGCAGATACGCCGAAGTTTACATATTCGTCGGCATCATTTATTGGATATTTTGCTACTCAATCTCCCTAGCAAGCCGCAAAATAGAACGAACTTTAGAAAAAAGTCATTAGTCCGCAGTCTGTAGGGGCGGGTTCACCAACAAAATATAACTCCCAACCCAAATATATATAAACCCGCCCCCTCCCAACCCAAATATATATAAACCCCCCTCCGCTGAAGTAGTCAACAGTCATCAGGCAATAATTATCCGTCATTATTTAAAGGACAAACTATGCAAACTAAACCCACAACCCCAGAACAGGTAATCGTAGCAGAAAACGTCCACAAATGGTACGGACAATTTCACGTACTGCGAGGCGTCAGCATGACCGTAAACCGAGGTGAAGTGGTTGTGGTGATGGGGCCATCTGGTTCGGGAAAATCGACGTTTATTCGCACATTCAACGCCTTAGAAGAATACCAACAAGGTAAAATTACGATCGACGGAATCGAACTTTCCCACGACTTACGCAACATCGAGACAATCCGCCGCGAAGTAGGAATGGTGTTTCAGCAATTCAACCTATTTCCCCACTTATCAGTCTTGGAAAATGTCATGCTAGCGCCAGTATGGGTGCGCCGCTGGCCAAAGAAAAAAGCCGAAGAAGTGGCAATGCAACTCTTAGAAAGAGTGGGCATTTTGGAACAAGCAAAAAAATATCCCGGACAGTTGTCTGGAGGACAGCAGCAGCGGGTCGCTATTGCACGTTCTCTAGCAATGCAGCCTAAAATCATGCTGTTTGATGAACCGACATCAGCATTAGACCCGGAGATGGTGCGGGAAGTTTTAGATGTAATGCGAAATTTGGCTCAAACAGGAATTACAATGGTGGTGGTGACTCACGAAGTTGGGTTTGCGCGCGAAGTTGCCGATCGCATTGTATTGATGGATGGCGGTGTTTTAGTGGAAGAAGCCCAACCAGAAGAGTTTTTTCAGAACCCGAAGGAAGAACGCACCCGCAAGTTTTTATCTCAGATACTGTAACAGATTTTCAAGTGTAGTCGGTGGGTTTGGCGACGGTCGCAGCCGTCAAAATAGACATAATTAAGGTAAAATAAAAGAGTGTACAATCAGTCTCTATTTTGCTGAGATAGCTTGCAATGCCATCCACAAAAACTCTGCCGTTAGTTAAAGACTCGGAACGCCTAGAAAGTCGCCTCAAAGAAATCCCGGCGGTTCCTGGTGTATATTTAATGCGAGACGAGAGCGATCGCATCCTTTACATCGGCAAATCCAAAAAACTCCGAAACCGCGTCCGTTCCTACTTCCGCGAAAGCCAAAATCTCAGTCCCCGCATCGCGATGATGGTGCAGCAAGTGCGCGAAATAGAATTCATCGCCACCGATACAGAAGCGGAAGCTTTAGCATTAGAAGCAAACCTCGTAAAACAGCACCAACCTTACTTTAATGTACTCCTCAAAGATGATAAAAAATATCCTTATTTGTGCATCACTTGGTCGGAGGAATACCCGCGCATTTTTATCACCCGCAAACGCCGCGCCGGTAGTGCAAAAGACCGCTACTACGGCCCCTACGTCGATACAGGGGCACTGAGGAGTACGCTGCATTTAATTAAGCGAATTTTCCCCCTGCGGCAGCGCCCTCAACCGCTATTTAAAGACCGTCCTTGTTTGAACTACGACATCGGGCGCTGCGTTGGCGTTTGTCAAGGGTTAACTTCGCCTGAAGAATACCGGAAAATAATCCAAAAAGTAGCGATGATTTTCCAGGGAAGAACTCAGGAATTGCTCGACTTGTTAGCGCCGCAAATGGAACAAGCTGCCGAAGATTTAAACTTTGAAACGGCGGCGCGCATTCGCGATCAAATTAAAGGTTTGCAGTCTTTGAGTGCGGGTCAAAAAGTGTCTTTGCCCGACGATACGGTTTCCAGAGATGCGATCGCACTTGCGGCAGACACCCAGCACGCTTGCGTCCAATTGTTCCAAATTCGTGCAGGTCAATTGGTCGGAAGATTGGGATTTATGGCGGAAATACCCTCCCAACCCAGGGCGGGCACGGGGGCACCGCCCCTACAAGCGGGGGGGCAAGAGTTATCTCAATCTCTTGTAAAAGATGGGCAAGAGTTATCTGAACTTTCTCTTTCCTCCCCCCCTTGGCAAGGGGGGGAACGAGGGGGGGTAGAGGCCGGAGCGATTTTGCAGCGGGTGTTGGAAGAACACTATCAAAATGTTGAATCCGTAGAAATTCCCAGCGAAATTTCTGTGCAGTACGAATTGCCAGAAGGAGAAATATTAGCAGATTGGTTGAGCAATCGTAAGGGGCGAAAAGTTACGATTTTGACGCCGCAGCGGCAAACTAAGGCTGAGTTGATTGAGATGGTGGAACGCAATGCTGAGTATGAATTGGCGAGAATGCAAAGATTGAGCGATCGCAATTCTCAAGCAATGGAAGATTTAGCAGAAATTCTCGATTTGCCAGAAGTTCCTCGCCGCATTGAAGGTTACGATATTTCTCACATTCAAGGTTCTGACGCCGTAGCTTCCCGCGTCGTATTTATTGACGGTTTGCCGGCCAATCAACACTACCGCCATTACAAAATTAAAAATCCTGAAATTAAATCGGGTCATTCTGATGATTTTGCTAGTTTAGCAGAAGTTATCGGTCGCCGATTCCGAGGATTGAAGGAAGAAGAAAGAGGAAAGATGGAAGAGGGATTTAGCGAGTTAGAAGAACCGGAAGAACTCAGCAATTTATCATCGGTTTCTCATACTATTTCCGACAAACCCGACTTAATTATGATAGATGGCGGCAAAGGTCAACTGTCAGCAGTTGTGGCTGTTTTGCGGGAGATGAATTTGCTAGAAGAGTTGCGCGTTGTCAGTTTGGCAAAGCAGCGAGAGGAGATATTTTTGCCGGGGGAATCTTTGCCACTTCCAACTAATTCTGAGCAGCCTGGGGTACAATTATTGCGCCGGGTGCGAGATGAAGCGCACAGGTTTGCTGTGAGTTTTCACCGGGATCGCAGAAGCGAGAGAATGAAGCGATCGCGCCTTGATGAAATTCCCGGATTGGGACACCACCGACAAAAACAATTGTTGGCACATTTTCGGTCGATCGACTATCTCCGTTTAGCGACTCCCGAACAGTTGGCAGAAGTTTCTGGGATTGGCCCGCGTCTGGCGCAGCAAATTTACGATTATTTCCATCCGTAAAGCCTTACGCAGCATTGGAGAGAGGGATTTTCGGGGTGAGGGGGCGATCGGGCCGCAAGTCCCGATTCAGCCTGTGTGGGGGAGGTATTCAAAAATTTTGCACAGGCCTATTGCAATCCCCAGAGACTTGTGGTATGTTTAGTTTCTGTGCGCGGGCATAGTTTAGTGGTAAAACTTTAGCCTTCCAAGCTAATTATGCGGGTTCGATTCCCGCTGCCCGCTTGCGCCTATAAAAACCTCAAACTAACGAGAAATCAACGGTTTGAGGTTTTTTATTGCTCAGAATACGACTAAGTTAGGGGTCTATTTGACTAGAAATTGACTACGATTTGACTAGAAAACGACCAAACTGAGTATCGTTTGAATAGAAATTGAATAGAAATATTCACTTTCTATTCAACCTCTCCCCAATTGCTACTACCCGCAGTCGGCAAGTCAAGACGCCCTGACTACTCATCCGCCCAACAATCCTAAAATTACCTCCACGTCTTCCCGTTCGGCCCTCGTCTTTTTGCGCTGCGCTCTTAACTGATTGAGTAAGTCGGCCGGCTCTGGAAATTCTGCGACGGTCGGAGCCAAGTTTTTATTTGTTTCCCGATCGCGCCGCGCTTCCTTGAGCTCTTGCTCCAACATCTGCACCTTCAGTCCTAAATCGCCGTTGCTCTCGTGTAACTGATTCAGTTCTTTATCCCATTCTGCAAGCTGCTTGTTGGCCGCTTTCAATTCCTGCCTGAGTGATTCATCGTTGCCGTCACTCAGGCACTCAATTTTCCCAGCCGTTCCTCAATGGCGGCCATCCGTTCCATCACCGGGTCAAGGCGATCGGCTACAACCTTGTCTACAGTGTCTACAATTTTTGTAGACACGACGCTATCATTGCTTCGTGTAGACAAATCTGTAGACGATGTAGACACTATCGGTGTAGACAAAGTAGACAGCGCTGTAGACGTGCTTGAGACTTCCTTGAGAATGCGTTGTGCAGCTTGACTAAGTGACTCACCGTCTAGCTTCTGAGCTTCTATCCAGTTCAGGAAGTGACCGGATGCTCTGAATGATACGACTTGACTTTGACTCATTGTAGACACCTGTATACAGTATTTGTCTACACTAACTGATAGGCGTCTACAGTGTCAACATTTTGTCTACAAAACTTGTAGACACGAAAATCCCCCAATTAAGGGGGATGGGATTCAGTCGTTAGTTGTCAGGCAGTGGCTAAATTTTTCCTTGGAGACGGATGAGTTCAGCAATTCGATCGCGGACTAACTCGTCTTCTCCCTCCAGCCAGTCAGCGATAGTAGCAATGCTGTATTTCCGTCCCGGAGTGTTCCATCCGAACATTTGAGTAAGCAGGGCTTGTAAATGTTCAGAACGGTACTCTGGCCACCAGATTAGTGCAATGTCTCGCATTTTTTCTGCGTCCTCTAGGGTGATAGCTTCGGGTACTGATGCCACTGCCGGCTCTGACTCCGGTTTTAATGGGGGCTGAGCTTGCGGAGATTGAGTGAGTATTTTTACCAGTTTCTCGCGCTCGCTGTCGGTAAGTTGAGAGAGTAAATCGCAAACCTGACTAAAAGGTGAGGAAATTGTGGAGCCATTGGAGCCAGCGCTCTGTGTAAGGGTTTTTGGGTAGCCAACTGTGGAGCCAGTATTTTTTGGCTCCACAGTTGGCTCCACAGTATCCCTTGCTCTGTCTACTGGCTCCAATGGCTCCACAGTTTTTGTGGAAGTTTGCACAAATCCAATTCCAAGCAGATATCTTTGGTTCCTCCGCTCCATGTCATCTCGTTCACAATAGCGACACACTTGAAGTTTAGGAAAAATCTCGCTAAGCCTTGAGGACAACTGGTTTATAGCTTTCACCGGAGCGTCATACTTGTTGGAAAGTTCATTCCAAATCAGCTTCTCTTTGGTGCCGCTAGTCTCTCGCTCTAGAATCCCTGCATCCTCATACCAAGCTTGCAATTGCTCCCACAAATCTTTAACCCAGACGCGACCGCCAGACTGAACCTCTAAACCAACCTCGCGGGCAAACTGCCACAAGTGTCGGCTTTCCTCCTGTGCTTCCCGCATCGCCTCACGAGTGGCCTTGTAGTCAATGCCCTCTTTCAGTAGCAGTGGCAACCGCTCCAATATCTTATTGAGCATCGCCGGTGCAATCCGTTCAAGGATAAAGTTCTCGTTATCCTTAAAGCGCGGGTCAGCCTCTAATTCACCCTGAGACGGGTCAGCGTTACGCTTGTAAGTTTTCTTGAAACTCAGGACGCCGTAGCGGTCATCAATTGCAGCTGTCCCCCCAGTGATAGAGGGTAGTTTGTTGCAGTTGGCAAAAAAGGTAGCAACAGGCTTGTATTCGTAGCTGTCCTTACCTTTAGGTTCAATGTCGATCGGGTCGCCAGTGATGAACTGTTTGAGACTCTGAATATTGTCTAGGTCTACTTTTGCAGTGTTCTCAGAAGCCCAATTACAGAGCCCCCCTAGCAGACCGGACAGATTGAACTTGCGGCCATTGTCATAGGATTTGAAGTCTGACAACGACTTGTTAGTCATTCCCCTCCCCAAAACAGCGGCCAACACAGCTCGCAATGTATCTTTGCCATTAGACCCCTCGCCGTGGCATAGCAAACCTTTAACGCCCCGTCCCGTCAGCTTGGAGCGAACAAGCTTCAAATTCAACGCAGCAGCAGCAGTCCGCAA
>NZ_JAUBTT010000194.1:0-6310 GCF_036705125.1 Microcoleus sp. B7-D4 | reverse complement strand
CTGACTACTGACTACTGACTACTGACTACTGACTACTGACTACTGACTACTGACTACTGACTACTGACTACTGACTAAATTTAAACAACAAGCGAGGAGGTTTAGTTGTGGTAGTTAAAACAGCAACAGAGTGCCTGATTACCTTAGAAGGCGTTAGCAAAGCTTACTCGCAGCCCAACGGTCAAACAATCTCTATTTTAGAGCCAATTAATTTAGATTTGCGATCGGGCGAAATAGTAGCTTTGCTCGGCCCTTCCGGTTCGGGAAAATCAACATTAATGCGAATGATTGCCGGACTTATCCCGCCCACCGCCGGTCAAGTTCTATACCACAATCGTCCTTTAGTCGGCTTAAATCCTGGAGTGGCAATTGTATTTCAAAACTTTGCCCTTTATCCCTGGTTGACGGTACTAGAAAATGTAGAATTAGGCTTAAAAGCTAAAGGAGAATTGCCCGAACCGCGCAGGCAAAAAGCCTTGCGGATGATTGACATTATCGGTTTAGACGGATTTGAAAATGCTTATCCGAAAGAACTTTCCGGCGGGATGCGGCAGCGGGTGGGATTTGCTAGAGCTTTGGCGGTAGAACCCGAATTGCTTTGCATGGATGAACCGTTTTCAGCTTTAGACGTGCTGACAGCAGAAAACTTGCGGTTTGAGTTATTAGATTTGTGGCTGGAAAAGAAGATTCCTACTAAAGCGGTGTTAATCGTAACTCACGGGATTGAGGAAGCGGTAATTTTAGCCGATCGCGTTATAGTCTTGGGTCGCAACCCGGGGCGAATTCGCGCCGAGTTAACGGTGACTTTGCCGCACTACCGCGATCGTAAAACTCCCGAATTTCAAGCTCTCGTAGACCAAGTTTACAAAATTCTCACCAATCCTGACTTGAGCGACGAAACAGTAACTGCACCTGCTGAAAGTGCCGCTACTGTGTATCAACCTCAACCCCCTCAAAGCGCTAAATACCAATCTCTGCCGCAGGTGCGAATTGGTGCGATCGCAGGCCTGTTGGAACTCTTGGAAGACCGCAAGGAGCAGGATCTGTACCGCCTCGGTCAAGAATTAATGTTAGAGGTTGACGACATTTTGCCGATCGTGGAAGCAGCAAAATTAATGGAATTTCTGGTAATTCAAGAAGGCGACCTCCTGTTAACACCAGTTGGCATTCAGTTCATTGCCGGCGGAATTGACCAGCGCAAACAAATTGTTCGCACCCAAATTCTCAGCAATATTCGCCTCGTACAGCAAATGTATCGAATGCTTCAGGCTAAGCGCAATCACCGCATTTCTGAAGAGTTGATTTTGGATATTCTCGAAGCCCACTTTAGTCCCAAAGAAGCAATGCGGCAATTGCAAACTGCTATTGACTGGGGTCGCTATGCAGAGTTATACAGTTATGATGAGCCCGGGGGCGAAATGTTCTTAGAATCGGAATATAAAGCTGAGTATTTATTTGCTATTTGTTATTTTTTATTGGTTAGTTGTTGCTTGTTACTTGTTGCTTGTTAGTCGTTATTTGTTGGTATCTTAGTCTTGTTTGTTGGTATCTTAGTCTTAGTCTTGTTCCCAGGCTCTGCCTGGGAATACATACCCGGAGGCTCTGCCTCCAATAAGCAATAACTAATAAGCAATAACCAATAACCAATAAACAATAACCAATAATCAATAACCAATGCGCGATACCCATGCCCCATGCCCGATGCCCGATGCCCCATTCCCAATAAGTAATTATTATGACAAGACCCTTAACACCGGCCAATAAAACTTTAGAAAGGTCAGCTTGGACTTGGCAAGACGGTTTGCTGATTCTAGCCATCTTCTCTCTAATTTTGGTAATTGTCCAAACAGCTTCTCAATTCAGCAGTGACTACAACCCTAATTTCAAAATTGAGACTACCCTAAATGTCTTGCCAGCCTATACAGCCCAGAGTCTCTTACGCATGGTAGCAGCCTATTTTTTATCGCTGCTGTTTACCCTAGTTTATGCTTATTCTGCTTACCGCTTTCCCCTAGCCGCCAAAATTTTAATTCCCTTGTTAGACATTTTGCAGTCGATTCCAGTTTTATCTTTTTTGCCGGGAGTGGTTTTAGCGCTAGTTACTTTATTTCCCGGTCAAAGAATCGGCGTAGAACTCGCATCGATTATCTTAATATTTACGGGGATGACTTGGAATATGACTTTTAGTTTCTATCAGTCGCTTTCCGCGATTCCGCGAGAACTTAAGGAAGCTGCTCAAGTTTATCGGCTCAATGCTTGGCAGCCGTTCTGGACGTTAGAATTGCCCGCTGGTGCGATCGGACTGGTGTGGAACAGCGTCATGTCAGTGGCGGGCGGCTGGTTCTTTTTGATTGCGATCGAATCTTTTACCTTGGGGGAGAAAAACTTTAATTTGCCCGGACTCGGTTCCTATTTGGGCAAGGCAGCCAATGAAGGTAATTTTGGAGCGATCGGCTGGGGTTTAGCAGTATTAATTGGTGTGATTATAGCCATAGAGTTTTTCGTGTGGCAGCCTTTGATTGCTTGGGTAGAAAAGTTTAAATATCAATCCGTGGAAGCTACCAATGTACCGCAATCAAATGTGTTAGATTTTTTAAGACGATCGGCGACGCTGCGGGTTTTTAAGTCGCGTCTATCGCCGATCGGCGATAGTTTCGATATCGGTTTGGTAAGAGCTTTTCCACCTGCTAATTTACCAACAAATCCCCGACAAAAAAGCCGCATCCGAAATTGGATAAATTGGATATTTGTTAGTGGGTTTGCCGTCATTGTGCTTTGGGGAACTTGGGAAGCAGTGCTGCTGCTGCGGTTGTTGAGTTTGTCTGACTGGCAAAAAGTCATAGGAGGTGCATTTTTCACAGCTTTGCGAGTCATTTGCGCGCTATTTTTATCGCTGTTGTGGACAGTGCCGGTCGGAGTGGCGATCGGTCGAAATCCACGTTTAGCTCAAATTTTGCAGCCATTAGTACAAATAGCAGCTTCTGTACCGGCAACCGCTTTATTTCCCGTATTGCTACTAGCTTTAATTCACGCTGGAGGCGGCTTGCAAATTGGTTCTGTGGCGCTGATGATGTTGGGGACAATGTGGTATTTGCTGTTTAACGTTATTGCCGGCGCTCAATCGATACCTTCCGAGTTGTTTGAAGCGGCACAAGTTTACAAACTCTCCCTAATCCAGCGCTGGCAGACTTTGATTTTACCGGGAATTTTCCCATACTTGAGCACAGGAATTATTACCGCCGTTGGCGGTGCTTGGAATGCAAGTATTGTCAGCGAGTACGTGCAGTTTAAAGGTCAAATTGTTACTACAGAGGGTTTGGGAGAAACTATTTCTCAGGCTACGGCATCTGGGAATTTTCCTTTGCTGTTGGCTGCTACTTCTGTGATGTCGTTGTTGGTTGTATTGACTAACCGTTTGGTGTGGCGGCCACTTTACCGTTTGGCACAAGAAAAATATCAATTGTTGGTTTAAGTAAATCAATATAAAAAACCCCATACCAAAAAAAACGGTTGCGAGAATACATCTTGGTTTGGTGGTGAAGCCTCCACTAAGAAACTGGGTTGCTAACCCCGCCGGTATAAATCGTATAACTGCAACCAGTGGCGTCAATAGGCTCTAAACTGGATTCAGGAAGGCGCGCAGCACAGGTTTAGGAGGGTCATCAATGACAGAAAAAAGTTATCAATCGTCTTCTCTACCCACCTACGCGCGAAAGGAACTGCGGGAATTAGTTCGATCGCAGTTAAGGGCCCTGTTGGAAGAAGGAGACTTTAAAGGAGCAAAAGCGATTTTGCACCCGGTGCAGGAAGCAGACATAGCTGAAGCTATCGAAGGCCTGCCAGAAACCATGCAAGTAATAGCTTTCCGCTTGCTTTCCAAAGACGAAGCAATCGCAGTCTACGAATATCTCGACTCCAGCGTTCAGCAGTCCCTCTGCGAAAAATTTAAACGCCAAGAAGTCATTGACATTGTAGATAAAATGTCCCCGGACGATCGAGCTAAACTGTTTGACGAACTGCCGGCAATATTAGTCCGTCGCCTGTTGGGTGAATTGAGCCCGACGGAACGGGAAGCTACGGCTCAACTTTTGGGTTACGAAGCCAGTACCGCCGGTCGGATTATGACCCCGGAATACATTTCTCTGAAAGAAAGCTTTACCGTCGCCCAAGCTTTAGACCGAATTCGCTCTTTGGCTAAAACTACCGAAACAATTTATTCTCTTTACGTCACCGACGCCGGACGCAGCTTGACAGGTATTTTATCTTTGCGGGATTTAGTCACTTCCCCCCTCGACAAAACTGTCGGCGAAATTATGACCCGCGAGGTAGTTTCTGTTCAAACTGACACGGATCAAGAAGAAGTAGCTAGGCTGATCCAGCGTTACGATTTTTTAGCTGTGCCCGTTGTAGACCGCGAACAGCGTCTGGTCGGCATCATTACAGTTGACGACGCGATCGACATTTTAGAACAAGAAGCAGCCAAAGATATTTATACCTTGGGCGGCGTCCAGTCCGGCGGCGACAATTATTTTCAGACCGATTTAATCACTGTTGCCCGGAAAAGGGTCGTGTGGCTGTTTGTTCTGCTTTTAACTAATACTGTCACCGGCGCAATTATTCGAGCTCAAGAAGATATTTTGCACCAAGTAGTCGCCCTAGCAGCCTTTATTCCCCTGCTGACTGGCACTGGAGGCAATGTCGGAGCTCAGTCCTCAACTGTTGTAATTCGCGGTTTGAACACTGACGAAATTACAGCAATGGGCCCGTTTCAGGTAATTGTTCGCGAGGGGATGGCGGGAGCGCTGCTAGGAGCTATATTGGGGACTGTAGCCACGGGCTGGGCTTATACTCTGCAAGGGAGTTTAGCAGTGGCACTCGCGGTGGGAGTGAGTTTGTTTGCGATCGCAATTTTAGCTTCTATTGCCGGTTCAGCTCTGCCGTTTCTATTTCGTTCTTTGGGTTTAGACCCCGCTTTAATGTCTGCTCCTTTTATTACCACCGCAGTTGATGTCCTTGGGGTCTTGATTTATTTCACTTTAGCTCGACTAATTTTGCAGATTTAATATATTTAAGTAGATTGGCATCAATAAAAAAACCATAGTAATTTTAAATTCGGTGATGTACAGCCTCCCAATGACTGATGACCAATGACCAATGCCCAATTCCCAATTCCCAATTCCCAATTAAGCTATGTCATCATCCAATTCACCAACCAAAATCCAAAATCCCAAGTCGAGCAATTGGTTAGAAACTGCTGAAGTGGTTTTTATTGCTGCCTCTGCTGTGGGATTGGCTGCTAGTTTGGTTTGGGGGCAGAGCGTTTATGCTCAAGTGCCTGTAGTGATTTCGTTGGTGTTGAATTTTGTGAACCGACAGAAGCTGCACAGGCAAGTTAAAGCAAGTACGGCTGCCACGTTCGATCGCGTAAATCAACAAGCAGCTACTACCGAGCGGGCGATCGAGGAATTGCAAATTGCTGTAAAGGCTTTAGACGAAGCACTTGCTCAAACATCTCGCGAAAACCTCAATGTTGCGCCTGGAGAAAACGTACACTCTCTAATTTCAGCCATTGAGAACCTGCGCCAGCGACTAATAATTTTAGAAAAAACTATTAAAATGATTCAAAGCGAGATCGAACTAACCAGCCGCCAATTCAAACAGCGGCCGGAGTTGCAACAAGTCGAAACTTTGACAACAATAATTCTCGACTTGCAGCAGTTTATCAACGAACTGCCACAGTGGGGGAATTTGCAGCAGCGGCAGCTAACAGAACTTCAGCAAAAAGTAGACAATGCTTTGGCTGAACTCTCAGAAGAAATTGCTGTGATTCCCAACCGCGTACAAGAGGCGCTAGCTAGTCGCGGTGGGGAAATTAACCCACAGTTGGGTTCTGGTTTGAATGGCGAGCAAAAGAATGGTTATCGACCTAAAACCCAGAATGAGAAAATTCGTCAGAAATATCCCAGAGCTTATGTCAAGTGGAGTCAGGATGAAGACGAAAATTTGAAGAAAGAATATGCGAGCGGTCAACAAATTGACGAATTAGCTCAGAGATTTCAGCGACAGCCTAGTGCCATTCGTTCGCGCTTACACAAGTTAGGATTAATCGAATAATGGTAATATCATTTCCGGTTACACCGGAATGAGGTTGACTGTTGACGGTTGACTGTTCACTGTTCGCTGTCAACAGTCAACAGTTAACTCGAATTTACTATTCCGATGCTAACGGATTTGATAAGTAGTTAAGCAAAATTAATTACATAATTATCTCCAAATTCTTTAAGAATTATTTCGACAGATGAAACAAGAG
>NZ_JAUBTT010000276.1:0-1001 GCF_036705125.1 Microcoleus sp. B7-D4 | reverse complement strand
CCTGCCCTCAACTGAGCATCAATTAAACGACGTGTTTCTTGCTCATCCAGAACAACTTCCTTCTCCGCCTGCTGTGCTTGGCTAATGGTTTGTTGTAGAACTTCAGGGGGCTGACTAACAGCACTCGCTTGCAGTTGAGTCAGATGGTTCAAGGCTTCTTTTGCTTCTGCTTCAGCGTGTTGCAGCAACTGTTCGGCTAACTGCCTCAGTTGCGCCTCCTCCGCTACTTTCGCTAACGCCATTTCCACAGCCGTTCGGCTTTCCTTGGCTTCCTGCCGCAGCCGTTCTAACTCCTGCTTGAGTGCTTCGGTTTCCCTCACCGGGCTAGGTGGTGGAATAAACGCGCCAGCTTTAAAGTTCGTATCTCTACCAAAACTCTTGTGAAACCAGATACCCAGTTCCCGGGCCAACTTTAAGTTACTTAATGCTGCGCGATGGTCGCCCGATAGGGCGTGGTTAGCATCATTTCCCGCGCGGCGTAACTCGTGGAAGAATTGGTTAATCCGACCAGGAAGAAAGCCCTCATCCCGTAAGCGGTTAAGTAACTCAATTTGGGATTCATCGGTGTCACTTTTGTAAAGACCAGCATTCGCGGCGACCAACTGCGCCAAGACTTCCCCAAACTGACGCAGTTTCATCAAACAGGTTACTGGGTCAGTGGCAAAGTATTGCTCTGCCAGCGTCCCTAAGCTTACTAACAGTGGTTCGTGAACTTTTAGGAAAGCAAAGTTGGGTGAATTGAGCGTGTTATCCTGTGACATTACTTAGTGTCTGTAGAGGACTTTTTTCGGCAAAGCAGTTTAACAACTGTGTTGCAGCGGACTAACGAAAGCTTCTAGTGCATCGCGAAAGTTACTGGTAGCTGCTGAACACGAGCTTTATCAAGAAAAACACTTCGCTCAAATAGCTTTCTGATACTCTGCCATCCCCCAAACGGCAACCGACAGCGATCGCATCTCCCATTCTCCCACAGTGCAGGTATCTTGAATCGTGCTTCACAC
>NZ_JAUBTT010000033.1:64911-72836 GCF_036705125.1 Microcoleus sp. B7-D4 | reverse complement strand
GACCCCTACTCCCCGTGCCCGCCCTCTTGGCTAGGGGGGATCGGATTCTATGCAACCTCATAAAAAATTGGTATAAGGTGCGCGCCGCGCACCTTACTCCGATTACCCATTACTGCATCCAACATATCGCCTTTTGGTTGCGCCCCCACCCATCTCGATCGTGGTTAATGCTTGGGAAAATCGATTCCTGAAATTGATATTCCTTCCATCTTCTCCACATATCGTCCTTGAGCCGCTACACACTCTGCCATTTTTTGAGCTTGTATGGGTTGACTCCTTCGATCGGGCGAGATACCTCTATACTCCCATGTACCGCGAATGTCGCCAGAGAATGCTTTTCCATTGTTTTTTAATACTAGCTCTGTGCCAGTTGCATCAATATAGTATTTCCCATTTTCAACAGACACGCTGCTAATTGTGATAGATTCGACTCCTTTGTAGGGATTTGCAGGGCCATCAACGATCTTGATGCAGATTCTATTGTTTTGATGTGCAATCTCTCTACGGGAGTTATTGAACATTGTTCCTTGAGCGTAGTAAGCTCCTGTGGGTAGAATTGTAGACCCTTGTGGATTACTTTGAGCAGATGACAATGATGAGTTTGACAGAAGGAGAGAACTAACAATTAGTGTTTCGATCGCCAAAAATTTCATTTGCAACAAAACTCCATTAAAATTGTTTTTTAAGATTCTACACGATCGCAGATGCTCTATAAACTTCTCTAGAGTTCTTGCAAAAGTCAAATTCACCGCCCGCAAGTCCCCCCTTATTAATGCCTCTAACAACTCACCGATAAATCTTATCGAAACTTCCGTTCAGATTCTTGAATCGGAACATCATTAATGCTAGCTTCACGTCTTCGCATTAACCCATTTTCTGCAAATTCCCACTGTTCATTACCATAGGCGCGATACCAGTAGCCAGAATCATCGTGCCACTCATACTCAAATCGAACAGAAATCCGATTTTCTGTAAAACTCCACAGTTCTTTCTTTAAACGGTAATCTAGTTCCTTTCCCCATTTTCGTCTTAAAAAAGCCTTGATTTGTTCCCGTCCGCTGAAGAATTCGGCACGGTTTCGCCACTGAGAATCTTCCGTATAAGCTAAGGCTACTCGTTCTGGATCGCGGGTATTCCAGGCATCTTCAGCAGCTTGAACTTTGGCTTTAGCCGTTTCCAACGTAAAGGGCGGTAGAGGTGGTTTAGTTTCCATCAGCTTTGTTTTTTGTGATTATAAAAGATTAGGTGCGGGATGCTCGCGCTACAGAGATAGTTTTGGGACTTTGATATCAATCCTCAGCATCGGGATCGATTCCCATTGCTCGCAGTCGCTCCGCTAACTGGGTAACTTTTCGCTCTGCTTGTTCGGCTCTTTCTCGTTCTTTCTCGGTTCGAGCCCGCTCAATTTCAACTTGTTCGGAGCCAGTTAACAGCAAATTCCCCTGCGAATCCCACCACCGCAGCCAAAGCAGTTCTTGATTTTGATAGCTTCCCTGCCACAGTCCCAATTCTACATCTAGTACAGGAATCGGATAGTGACCGCGTTCGTTTGGCTCCATCCTTCGATACCCAAAATCTATCAGGTGATAGACTTCTAAATTGCCAGTTCTCATTTCATAAATACCGTAGTAAGGGATGCGGATAATTCTCTCGTACACCCAAAACTTACCGGGTTTAGTTGTTGTACCGTCGGCCGCCACAGAAAGCGGAGTACGTGAAGCGAAGCTATCCCGAAGGGAATCGCGCTCTTCCTCTCCATTACCGCTAGCAAATTCTAAAGCATTGACATACTCACCGACCTGAAGGTACGGTGATTCTTAAGCCTCGCGACTTAAGTTTCTGCTTCTTCGCAACTGCCTCCACCCTCAAAGAGTTTTGGTCTTATGTTCGCTCCACAGACTAACCCCGCAAGCCCTGCGGTTTTTACGTGTCGAATACCAAACGGAATTCTTCGTAGGTTTGATTCTAGGGTTAGACTTCCATTGCCCTATCCTATGCATCCCGGTCTACCGATTTTGCTTCGCCGCCAGCACCTCGGGCTGAACTTCGCTCGTATAGGCTGTTTGATCCATCGTCTCGGGTGGGTCGTTGACCAATTACATTCTAATATAAAGCCGTCCTAAAAGGACGGGGTTTCTACCCAAATTTGTGATGAACGGAGCCATGTGTTCCCGCCAAAGTACATAAGAACGGCGAAAACCATCGAGTGTTGCGGGTACATTCGGCACGTAAAACCAATCCGGTGCTTCTGCACCTCGCTCTGGCGGGTCAGTTTCTCGCCAGTAAATGCCGCAATCTTGCCCGATCGCATATTGTCCGTCTGGATGCAGTCGCTCTACAACAGGCCCGATCGAATCTGTCAAAATGATGCTCTGGGGATGCTCCTGAAAATTTTTCACAAATGTACCGTCTTCGTCTGGCAATTGGTTATGGTCGGGGAATGCAGGAGGCAGACCTGTAGCAGTTATTGTCTCATTCATAGCCGTTTCCGTGCAGTTATTGTTCATTGTACTGCGAAATTTTATAGCAATCTGATTTGAAACTTTAGCTAATATTCGCTAATATAAAAAAGCATCCTAAAAGGTAAGTCAGATGGTTGTCGCAATTTCTAAAGCAGGATTGGGTACAGGTGCGGCTTTCCTCTCAAACGTGACATGGGAGACTCTGGAAAAGTTGGATGCAGATTTGGCGGAAACTGGGGCGCATTTAACTTATTTGGATGGGTGTTTAGAAATTATGGCTCCTTTTTCTGAGGAACATGAAGAATCTAGAAACACTTTAGATCAGCTTTTAGAGATTTATATGCGGACGAAGAACATTCGTTTCTACGGGCGCGGCAGTACAACTATCGGGATGAAGGAGTTAGGTGCACGGAAGGAACCAGATGAGTCTTATTGTTTGGGTACGCGCAAGTCGGTTCCAGATTTGGCGATCGAAATAACAGTGACGAGTGGTGGAATTGATACGCTGGAAATCTATCGTCGGGTGGGAGTGCAGGAGGTTTGGTTTTGGGAGGATGGGGTAATTTCGGTTTATTGCTTGCGTCCAACGGGGTATGAATTGGTGAGTAAGAGCGAACCTTTGCCGGAGTTGGATTTGCGATCGATCGAGTTTTATTCGCGGATGGCGGATCAATATGATGCGGTGAATGCTTTTATGCGATCGATGTAGAAGTTGAGAAGTGCTACTATATAAACTGATTGATGCAGGTGAAGTTACAAGACACAATAAAGCCCCCTTAAGAAAACCAAACACAACAACTGCTGGCATTCAAACAAGCTTTTAATTATAAATTGATTTCTATAGGGAGTTTTTTCATTTTAGCTCCTATTTATTTCTCAAATAGAGACAAGATGAGTTTTCACATTTAGTAGATGACGAAAGAAAGGCGAGGCTATATGTATTTAATCGCTTGTTCTATTGTTGTTGCAGTTAAATTGTTTTGACTGTTATAAACAAACAAGTAATTTTTTTGGTTTCCTTGGACAAAAAATCCATTAGGCTCACGTGTTGAAGGAACAATTCGGATTTTACCTTGGAGAACCGTAGGAAGAAGGATTTCATCTTCTGTTCCAAAGTTTTTGATGCCATCTCCTATTAACCGCGAGTTTAAGTTGGCAGCAAATGAATCTGGATCTCCAGCAATGCCTACAAGTATACTGCTACCGGAGCCAGTCAAAGTATCAGATCCAGATTCTGAAGCAAGCTCGGAATTACGAGGGGCTGTGCGACCTACTCCTATTACTTCACTGCCATTAGAATAAGCAGCAACGCTATCTTGTCTTGGAATCACAGGGGTAGGGGTGGGAGTCGGAGCCGGAGCGGGTGTAGGAGTAGGCGTTGGGCTTGGTGTGGGAGTTGGAGTAGTTATAGCTTGAAGAACTCCGTTTTCGACAGAAAAGTTACCGATTAAAACATCTCCTTCTGCAGGATTGTAGTCTGGAAGTTGATCTCCTGCTTTGACATTGAAAGTATCGCTGCCATTACTCCCGTAAAGAATGTTGATACCTTCACCACCAAATATGAAATCGTCACCTTTGCCACCGTAGATGGTATCGTTACCTTCACCGCCGTAAATTGTATCGTTACCTTGATCGCCGCGGAGAAAATCATCTCCACCACCACCATACAAGATATCGTTATCTTTGCCAGCGTAAATGGTATCGTTACCACCATTGCCAGAAAGGGTATCGTTACCTTGGACACCAAAAATGATTCCAGATTATTGAATTGCGTCATTGCCGTTGGTTCCAACAATAGCGCCTTTGAACTCACCGTCTTGGATAATAGTCATTGTCGTTGTTTCCTTTTTTTGTAAAATGCCAAAACACCAACTTTTGGGTGAGTTTTTCTTGTACCTTGTTGGTTTAAATAAAACTTTTACCTAAAAAGTTATCCTAACGAGTTTTTATGCTTTTGTCAAGAAGTAAAACAAAGACATCTTTAGAATAGGTCTTTTAGTAGTAGGGTGCGTCACCTTGCCATTTTTCACCAAAACGATCGATTATCGCAGGTGACACACCTTACTTTTGTTGGTAATCAAATTGCGCTCGCCCCTCCCCTACCATCTCCAGTAGCAGAAGAAGCGCGATCGTTTTATTTAATATAATTGACAAAACCCTCTCAAGTTTAGAGGTTCTCCCAATCACTAATATCAACTTTAGCCTGTCGCAAAATCTTAGCTAAAAAGTTGGCACTGATATCACCTTGATGAGGATTGGGGATGGTAATGCGAAGGTTATCTTTCAACATGAACTGATGCCTTTTTCCCGAATAGGGGCCGTCAAATCCCAGTTGTTTTAGGTAATAAATTAAGTCTCGACGTTTGATTGGTTTTAAAGGGGGCATCAGGCGACTTCTTTAGTAATTGTCAGGTCGATATTATCAAGAACTGGTAAAGGAAGTTTCAGGGTGAGACCAAGTAAAATCCAGTCTTCCAATACCTCTTGCAATTCTTCTCGACAAGCTTCGAGACTTACAGCATTTGCATAGACTCCCTCACAGATAGGAATTTCTCCGTAGAAAGTCCCATCATCAGGGAAAATTTCATACTTAGCTTGCTTCATAGCAGCTTGGATGTATTTAGTTAACATATTAAAGCAATCTCCTTTAAGGTGACAAAACGAATTGGGATGATATCAAGCCAACCTTGATTAGCAATAGAGCCAAACAAAATTATGGCCTGTCCGTTGAGATTACGATCGATCAAAAAAATTATGCTTTAGCATCAAGTTTGGCCTTAGTCGCTCGAAGTTTTTCCCAAGCAGCTTCGGTTCCTGGTTTTGGTGGCATGGCGGCTATTCTGGCAATGAGATCGCGATTTTTTTCTTCATAATACAGCCGCAATTCTTCAGCTTCCTTAAGCACCATTTGATACTCAGCTTCAACATCAGCGCGATTTGCCTCAATATAAGCTAAAGCTGCGTTAATTTGTTCCTCTGTAAGGTCAAACAATCCCTTGATAAACTTAGGCGGATATTGAGCCGTCACATAGTCCATGATGTCGTAGATGGTGATGCGCGTACCTGCGATCGACAGTCCTCTTTCTGTACGGATGATAGCTGTTTGTTCGTCGGATATGCTTGTCATGCCATAACCTCCTCGAAGTTATTTCTATATTATAATAATTATCAAAAACCTTGCAACAATCATTAGTTTTTGGTTTGTTTCCTGTTTTAGTAACACGATCCAAAATCCAAGAAACCGGGTTTCTGCGATAATTACGCATCTTTACCGAGATTTTGAAAAGAAACCCGGTTTCTGACTCCCCACAGACTCCAAGAAACCGGGTTTCTGCGATAATTTACGCATCCTTACCGAGATTTTGAGAAGAAACCCGGTTTCTAACTCCCACGCGCCCCAAAATCCAAGAAACCGGGTTTCTGCGATCGTCTTGGAATTCTCACGCCCGATTTAGTGAAGAAACCCGGTTTCTAACTCCCACGCGATCGCCCAACTTCAACTAAACCCAGCTAACCACAGCGGAAGCATCAACAGCAAACCGACAGAAGTGATGGCGATGCTACTAGCTAACAAATCGCGATCGAGCTCGTAGACTTCTGCTAAAATCAGCACCGAAAGAGCTGTGGGCGTTCCCGACATCAACACCAACACGAACCTCGGATCGCCGCTCAATCCGAAATAACTAGCACCCAATCCGATTAGCACCGGCACAATTACCACTTTTAACAGTGACGGGATTAACGCCAGTTCAAAACTTTCCCATTTCTTAATAGACCTCAGCCGGATGCCAACCAGCACCAAAGCACTGGCAATTACCACCCAAACAGCAGTCTGCAATCCCGATTCCACTGTTTCGGGCAGGGGGATGTTTCTAGTATAAAAACCAATTAAAAAAGCCCACAGGGCGGGAACTGTCAGCACGTCCCGGATCTGAGTCCACCAGTGTTTTTTTTGCTCGGAGTTCCCGAAATAGCTAGCAATAAATACACCGAAACAATAAGTTCCAATAACGTTGTTAGTGACGCTGTACAAGACAGCCCAGTTGTTGTTATCGGTGCTGATGATAGACGGGGTGATTGCTAATCCCACAAAGCCCGTATTCCCTAACATCGCAGCTAGGAGAAAACTGCCTTGGCTCGATCGCTTCAGGGAATTAAAATTTAATAAGAATAAATTAACCAGAGAATTTTTGCCCTGAAAATAGGGCTTTTGGATGTGGGCCGCACTCAGCCTACGCAATAATACCCAAGTCAGCCAAGCACAACTCGTACTCAGAAATAACACGAATATGGCGATCGCCGGCGTGAATCCCACAGCACCCGAAAAATCGCTCTGACGGGCTAAAACTAGAATTTGCAGCGGTATCCCAATCCAGAAAAGAAAGTGGCTCAGCAGCTTGGGAAAATCAACTGGGATGTACCGAAACAGCAGCAGTCCTAAGCCCGTCCAGATAACTAGAGGCGTATAAGCGTGAAATAAGGTTTCAATCATAAAAATTTAACTAGACAATTGGAAATGCCTCTATCTATTAATAGTAATGCTAAAATCCGTTTAAGAAATGCGAATTGTCGTTAGCGGAGCCCTCGAAGGGGATCGCACTTGCACGCTTTTTCGTCCTAGCGTGTTCGCAGCACTGCTGGCCCGAAAATTTCCGCCCAAATTCCCGCACCTTCCAGGGCACAATCCTCAGACTGGCTGCCCCAAATGCTTGCAGCTTTTTGCCTTCTGTTTCAGAAAACTTCTGTTAATTTGACCAATGTGCGATCGAGTTATCTTGCCTTGGACGAACAGACGTGCAACGTTTTCCAGCCGCTTCGATCGAACGGAAACAGGGGGAGACTAAAGCTGCTAATGACTTGCACTCATTAATTCAATTTCAAAGCATTAACAGGCACCTCATCCCAAGAACTAACAGTCCGCAAGGTAGCAACCCAGCCCTGCTGTTTTTGCTCTGCCGTCAAATTCTGCTCAAAAGATTCGTGGCAATCCTTCGCTTGAGTCTCATCGCAACAAGCAATGCAAGAATAAAGAATACCCGACGGATCGATTTGCTCGTTTACCCAAATAATCACGATCTACTCTCCCAATTAACTTAACTCTTATCTAAATTTTCCTATATTTTTGTCAATTAAGTAGGTAGGTATTAATTAACCTGAGTGCGGCATTTTAGCTTAACAGGCAAGATGCCTGTTCCACACACAACAGGCAAGATGCCTGTTCCACACACAACAGGCAAGATGCTTGTTCCACACACAACAGGCAAGATGCTTGTTCCACACACAGGCAAGATGCCTGTTCCACACGCAGGCAAGATGCCTGTTCCACACACAGGCAAGATGCCTGTGCCACATACAGGCAAGATGCCTGTGCCACATACAGGCAAGATGCCTGTTCCATACACAGGCAAGATGCCTTTTCCATACACAGGCAAGATGCCTGTTCCATACACAGGCAAGATGCCT
>NZ_JAUBTT010000033.1:0-64811 GCF_036705125.1 Microcoleus sp. B7-D4 | reverse complement strand
TGCCTGTTCCATACACAGGCAAGATGCCTTTTCCATACACAGGCAAGATGCCTGTTCCATACACAGGCAAGATGCCTGTTCCATACACAGGCAAGATGCCTTTTCCATACACAGGCAAGATGCCTGTTCCATACACAGGCAAGATGCCTTTTCCATACACAGGCAAGATGCCTGTTCCACACACAGGCAAGATGCCTGTTCCACACACAGGCAAGATGCCTGTTCCACACACAGGCAAGATGCCTGTTCCACACACAGGCAAGATGCCTGTTCCACACGCCTTAATTACTTCGATGCCAAATTTGCCAAAGACTCGCCCGCAAGCCGGCAAATCCGCCAGTCGGGCATCACATCAGCACCGATACCCTTGTAAAATCCGATCGCCAATTCATTCCAATCCAAAACGCTCCATTCCAAACGCCCGCAGCCCCTTTCTACTGCCAACTGCGCTAAATAAACTATCAAAGACTTGCCAATTCCCCGCCCTCGAAACTCAGGCACCACAAACAAATCTTCCAAATAAATTCCCGGCTGAGTCAAAAAAGTAGAATAATTGTAAAAAAATAGCGCCCAGCCCACAACTCGACCCTCGCACTCGGCTAAAATCGCTTCAACAAAAGGTCGATCGCCAAACAAATGATGCTCCAAATCAACGGCATTGCCAGTAACGGCATGAGATAATTTTTCGTACTCAGCTAAAGCTTTAATCAAATCAAACAGCACCGGCACGTCGGCGCGGGTAGCTGGACGCAAAATTACCTCAGAAGACATAAATAAGTAAGTAGTACGCGACAATCAACAATTAAAAATACCACATCAAGACATTTTTAATTTTTAATCTTTAATTAAGCTTTTCCACCTTGAACAAGCATATTTACGGTGGCCTCGGAGTGCCACCCCACAATAATTTTAAGATTTTTCAAAATGCCAACTCAATGTTTTTGGCTTATTTCAACCAGCCCTTCAATCGTTCCGTCACTTGAGGGCGGCGCAGCTTTCGCATTGCCTTATTTTGAATTTGACGGACTCGTTCGCGGGACAAATTGAACAAACTGCTGACCTCTTCTAAAGTGTAAGGTTCGCCGGTCAGCAAACCGTAACGCATAGCAACAATCTCTTTTTCCCGCTCAGTCAAAATACTGTCCAACACCTCCAAAATATCTTGGCGCATCATCATCTCATTCATCTGAGCTTCGGGAGATTGCGTCGCGTTATCTTCGAGAACATCCAAAAGTTCCGAACTTTCTTCTGAGCCGATGCGGTGGTTGAGAGACAAAGATTGCCGACGTACTTGCTGGAGGTAGCGAAGCTGTTCGCAAGTAACTTGCATTTCTCTCGCAAGTTCAGTTTCAGTTGGATTGCGTTGAAGAGAACGCTTCAAATCTCGATAAACTTTTTTGAGTTTATTTAACTGTTCGACAACGTGAACAGGCAAGCGAATCGTCCGCCCTTGATTGGCAATTGTCCGGGTAATTCCTTGGCGAATCCACCAATAGGCATAGGTAGAAAACTTGTAACCCTTCTCTGGATCGAACTTTTCGGCTGCCCGATTTAAACCCAAAGCTCCTTCCTGAATTAAATCGAGAAAAGGCACGCCCCGATTAAGATAGCGTTTGGCAATCGAAACCACCAAGCGCAAATTCGAGCTGATCATTTTCCGTTTCGCCGACTGACACTGGTGGCGAAGCTGTTGCAGTTGAGTTTCGCTTATCCCCAAAGCCGCAGCGATTTCAGCTTTTGTCGGCACTCTGTCCAATTCCTGCTGCAAACGCTGTTCTAGTTTCTCCAGGGCTACCAATTCTTGAACGCGGCGCGCCAACTCCACCTCTTCGGCTGCTGTCAGTAGAGGATACCGAGCCATTTCCTTGAACAAAGCTCCCACTGGATCGTCGGCAGACCAGTTGTTGTATGCTGACGATCGAGTTACCGTCGGACGATCGATCTCGGTGTCTTCATCTTCTGCGATCGCGAATGAGGCTTCGGGTGCCACCGCAAAACTGCCTAGGTCAGATTCTGCCATATCGTGCTTGGTGTCGGTGGAAGGATTTGAAAAGTATCCCTTAACTTTAACCAATTTAACCGGAAATTTCCGAAATCCATCTAGAAGCCGGTGAGTGATTTTAGTGGCTGATATCTGTTCGCCCCAATTTTAGTATCTGTTCGCCCCAATTTTAGACCTTTCTATTGAGTTCGAGCCAGTAAAGGAGCTGCCTGCAATAATTGCTGAGTATAAGGGTGCTGCGGATTAGTAAAAATATCCCTAGTCTTACCGATTTCAACAATTTTTCCAGCATTCATTACCGCGATACGATCGCAAAAAAATCTCGCCACCCACAAATCGTGCGTAATAAACAGATAAGTCAAATTAAATTCCTGCTTCAACTCCAACATCAGCTCTAAAACTTGAGTCTGCACGCTGGCATCCAGCATACTCACAGGTTCGTCGCAAATTATCAGTTGCGGCCGAGTAATCAAAGCGCGGGCGATCGAAACTCGCTGCTGTTGTCCTCCTGACAATTCCCCCGGATAGCGACGAAAGAAATCCTCCCCTGGACTTAAACCCACCCGTTCTAACATTTGGATTACTTGTTTTTTAGCTTCGCTGCCATTAGCTAATTTGTGAATAAACAAAGGGTCAGCAATACTTTGCCCGACAGTCATCATCGGATTCAGACAAGCATGGGGGTCTTGAAAGATCATTTGCATTTCGCGGCGGTGCTTCCTCACAGCATCGCGGTTCAGGGCAGTTATATCTATTCCTTGAAATTCCACTTTGCCACCTGTCGCGGTAATTAGCTGCAAAATCGTGCGTGACAAGGTACTTTTGCCGCAGCCGGACTCCCCCACGAGCCCTAGGATTTCTCCCCGTTGTAGCTCTAAACTAACGCCATCTACGGCTTTTATTACCTGGCGATTCCTGGAAAACAACTGATCTAATAAATTGCTTTCTAAACTGTAGTGTTGCTGCAAATTGGTTACGGTCAAAAGAGGCGCATTTGTTGAGTTTGCAGTAACCGCTTCAGTCCTGATTTCCTCGAATGCTAACCCTTTGTCAGAATCGGCTTGAATGTGCAAAGCTGCTTTGAGGAGCGATCGAGTATATTCGTGCTGGGGCTGTTCAAAAACGTTTTGCACCGGTCCTGTTTCTACGACTTTACCGCCGTACATCACCGCAATGCGATCGCAATACTCGGCCACCATCGCCAAATCGTGAGAAATCAACAAAATAGCCGTTCCGCGTTCCGCGCAAAGTCTGGTTAATTCCTGCAAAATTTGGGCGGCGACAGTTACGTCCAAACTTGTAGTCGGTTCGTCCGCCACAATTAATTTGGGATCGAGCAAAAGAGCCAAAGCAATTGCTACTCTTTGCCGCATTCCGCCACTAAATTCGTGGGGAAATTGCGACCAGCGAGACGCCGGAATTTTCACAGCTTCCAAAATGTCGATCGCCCGTTTCTTAGCTTGCTTGCGATCCAAATTCGGTCTGTGAGCTTGCAAAGTCTCGATGCAGTGTTCCCCCACAGTCATCAAAGGATCGAGACGAGTCATCGGATCTTGAAAAATCAATGCCACAGCTTCGCCGCGAAACTGTCTCAGCCGCGAAGCATTCATATCAAACACCGACTCTCCAGCAAAACTAACTCGCCCCTCAATCAGCGTTGAATCCGGCAGCAACCGCATCGCCGCCCTTCCCAAAGTTGACTTACCGCAGCCAGACTCCCCAACTAATCCGAGTTTTTCCCCCGGTTTCAGCGTCAGGGAAACCCCGTCAACGGCCCAACCAGATTGGCCTCGCCGCTGAGGATAAGCTACTCGCAGATTGTCAACGGAAAATAGAGAAGAGTCATTAGTCATTAGTCATTAGTCCTTAGTCAATCGATTTTAGATTTTAGATTTTGGATTTTAGATTAAAGAATTAAAGCATTAACCCCACGGATAAATTCGGGGGCTTGTATCCTGGACGTTTTCGGTCAGTAGTCAGTGGTCAGTGGTCAGTTGTTATTTGTTATTTAATGGTCAATATACTGGCTGTTAGTTGTTACTTCTTAGTGTTTCAGAGTTATTAGTTATGGGCAAGAGACTGCTCTGCTGTTTGTAAATACAAATAAAAATAGCTACAAACAAAGCTTTTATTAGTACATCATTCACCGAGCAACTGATAACTGACAACTGACAACTGACAACTAACAACTGACAACTGACAACCATCAACTGACTAAATTTCCTTTCGCTTCAACTCAGCTCTCCGCAGTATGTAAGTAGCGGCACAATCTGCGTGAGGATGGTCTGCTAAAACTTCCGCGAGTTCCAATACATATCCGGCGATATCCGGCCCCAGCTTCTCAGTCAGCACTTGACGTTCCCGAGAGGCTAGTTCTTGCACGCGGGCCTTAGCTTGCCAATTCGCAGAAAACATCTTGTCAATCTCGGTGTGGAATCCCAGACTTTCGAGAATGTCCCACTCGCCGTTATCGCACCAAATGCCTCCGCACAACATACAGCGCTCTATGTAAAAGGGCACTCTGCTGAAAGGAACTTTCGCCCGCGACAGATAGTGACCGTCTTCGGGACACAGCGCTGCTTTGCTGTCGTAGACAGAGGGGGTGAATTCTATGCCGAGAGTCCCTGTCGCATCAGGCTTGTCGGATTTGTTGTACCACTGGCTTTGCTCTTTTTGCCAAGCTTCGTATTCTCTGCCTGGAATCCAGATACCGTAACAGTTGGGACACCACTGCACGGACATACGACCGGCTAAGGTACCGCCATCTAAATTGGGATGTTTACATTTTGGACATTCCACCGCTTTATTTCTCCTTGCCTTATTAATTCCCTGTTAATTCAATTATTAATTCTGTATCTGGGCGGGCCCTGAAGAACCAGAATTTTTTTGCAGCAGCGCGCCACAGTAGCCAATTAGCGTGTTAAGCCGCGCGATCGCCCCAGTTTGCCTCGCCTTTGCTGTCGCTGGCTGGCGCGACGCTTGCAAAAACGTGACATCTGTCCCCAATAACCGCAGTTGCTTGTGAATTTCCGTCAAATAGGACTGCTCTGGGGGTGTTTCTGAGGCGTCTAAGTCATCGCTTTCGGCTCTCATAATTTGGTTTCCGAAAAATTGTTGCACTTTTCTGTATTCGATCGCCAGCGCGGCCCGATCCAGATTATCCTGTGCAGCAGTTCTTTGTAGTTGTTCTAGCGCTTGCTGTAATTCTTGGTAGCACTGGCGGCGGTCTTCGGACAATATCATGATTTTGTAAACAAATTTGTATTTATAATCTAAGTAGATACTTACTTAAGTTTGCTCATAGGGAGGGAAGCTGTGCGTTTTTGGAGCTATTCCCTGTTTTGTGAGAACTTTTTTTGATTTTCTGCCCTAACTCTACCCTTCTGGCTGCTGCTTTTAGTTTAGCGTTGCCGGTAAATGCCGATCGCCCGCAACCTCAACGGCTACCGCCAAAATATGCTTATTTTACCCGATTTTCCCCGATCGACAGACTGCGGCGGTGGCAGTGGTGTCACTATATTTTCCTACCTCCGAGGGGGGGCGACTCGGAATTAGATAGGTAGAGTTAACAGAAAAATCGACTATTTTTTTGAATTGCAAATTGTGGCATTCAAGTAGTTTAGTATAGCTAAACACATAATTTCGGCAATTCAACCAAAAACTGGCTTTTAACCATTTGTATTTCTAAGTTTTAAAGGTGTACCCCATGAACGCGAACACTCTGACTCCCTCTCCTTCGATCGATCCTGCTGTAGTTCCCGATTGGCTGCAAGAATGCCTGAATGCTCGATCGGAGCCTGATGGGGGCCCTAACCCGAATTGTTCCACGGACGACAGCTTAATTTGTCGGGCCTTTGAATTTGCCCGCGACTTGCACGAAGGACAATACCGCAAATCGGGAGAACCTTACATTTGCCATCCGGTAGCTGTCGCTGGAATACTCCGGTATATGGGCGGCAACAACGTCATGATTGCCGCGGGCTTCCTCCACGACATTGTTGAAGATACAGATATTACTCTCGAAGAAATAGAACAGCGGTTCGGCGCCGAAGTGCGACAGTTGGTTGAAGGTGTCACCAAGCTTTCTAAGTTTAATTTTTCCAGCAAAACAGAGCGCCTTGCGGAAAATTTCCGCCGAATGTTCCTAGCAATGGCTAAAGATATTCGCGTCATTGTCGTCAAACTGGCAGACAGGCTGCACAACATGAGGACTTTGGAGCATTTGTCCGAAGAAAAGCAACGCAGTATTGCCCTAGAAACCCGAGATATTTTTGCTCCCCTAGCAAACCGTTTGGGTATTGGCCGCTTTAAGTGGGAATTGGAAGATTTAGCGTTTAAATACCTGGAACCCGAAGCTTACCGCGAAATTCAGGAATTGGTGGCCGAGAAGCGAGCCGATCGAGAAACTCAACTCGCAGAAGTCACAGATAGTTTGCGAGAAAGGCTTGACAATTTAGGCATTAAATGCTATGAAGTTAGCGGCCGTCCCAAACATTTGTACGGGATTTACGGGAAGATGCAGCGCCGCCAAAAAGGGTTTAAGCAAGTATACGATATTGCGGCGGTGCGGATCATAGTAGAAACCAATGATGACTGTTATCGGGCTTTGGCGATCGTCCACGATTCTTTCCGCCCAATTCCCGGCCGCTTTAAAGATTATATCGGTTTACCAAAAGCCAACCGCTACCAATCTTTGCACACCGGAGTAATCGGAACCAGCGGCCGCCCCATCGAAGTGCAAATTCGCACCGTAGCAATGCACCACATTGCAGAATACGGCATTGCCGCGCACTGGAAATACAAAGAAACTGGCGGTTCTAACACAAAAGTCACCGGCGACGACGAAAAATTTACTTGGCTGCGACAACTCCTTGAATGGCAAAGCGACCTCAAAGACGATCGCGAATATTTACAAAGCATTAAGGACAACTTATTCGACGAAGATATTTACGTTTTTACTCCTAACGGAGACGTGATTGCTCTCAATAGCGGATCAACTCCCGTAGATTTTGCTTACCGCATTCACACAGAAATTGGCAATCACTGCACCGGTGCCAGAGTAAACGGGCGAATGGTAACACTAGACAAGGTTTTAAAGAACGGGGATATTGTAGAAATTTTGACCCAAAAAAATGGTCATCCGAGTTCCGACTGGCTGAATTTTGTCAAGACAAACGGAGCAAAAAACCGAATTCGCCAGTGGTTGAAGCGATCGCACAGAGATGAAAATCTCGCTCGCGGGCGGGAATTGCTGGAAAAAGAATTAGGTAAAAACGGCTTAGAATCCTTGCTGAAATCTGAACCCATGCAGTCTGTGGCTCAGCGCTGCAACTACCACAGCGTCGAAGATTTAATCGCCGGTTTGGGGTACGGCGAAGTCACCCTAAATCTCGTAGTAAATCGACTGCGAGATTTAGTAAAAGTGCAGCAAAAAATTGAAGCGGCTCCTGCAGGAACCCACGAATTGCCCCAGCTAATACCTGCATCGACGGCACCGAAACCAGTACCGAGTTCGTCTCCGAGCAAATCGCCGATCGCAGGTGTAGAGGGATTGCTCTACCATTTATCCGGCTGTTGTTGTCCGATTCCTGGGGAATCAATTATTGGAGTTGTGACTCGCACCCGCGGAATTTCGATTCACCGACAAGGATGTTCAAATGTTGAGAACGTGCCTGGGGATCGCTTGGTTCCTGTGAGTTGGAATTCCAGCAACCGCAATGAATCTCGGCCCAACACTTATCCGGTTAACATTCAAATTGAAGCCCTCGATCGAGTGGGAGTTCTCAATGATGTTTTATCGCATTTGAAGGACAACCAAGTGAACGTCCGCAGCGCTCAAGTCAAAACCTACCCCGGATTGCCGGCCTTAATTGACTTGTGCATGGATATCCAGGATAAACAACAGTTCGAGCGCACTTGTATGCAAATTAAAAAGATGAGCGATATTTTGAATTTGCGGAGGCTGAGTGAAGGGAATTAGAAATTTAATTTAGCGGCTGGTGCGGGAAATTGGTAAGTAGTAATTGAAAACAAACTTTTCTCTTTAAACTCTTAACAATTCCCCAACTAGCCGCAGTCTGCTGTTACCAAGCAGTAAGAATTATTTACGAGAAATAAGTTAAAGCATGGATGACAGTCAGTTAGAAACTCTCCTCAAAGACATTGAATCCGATCGAGTAGAGCGCAAGGCCTCAATATCTGATAAAGGTAAACTCCGTCAGGCTATATGCGCTTTTGCCAACGACTTGCCAAACTACCAACAGCCAGGGGTACTATTTATAGGTGTTAATGATGATGGAAGCTGTGCCAATTTGAGCATCACCGATCAACTTTTACTAACCCTCTCGGATATGCGTTCAGATGGAAATATACTGCCTTTTCCCGCGATAACCGTGCAAAAGCGAACGCTTGCGGGATGCGAGTTAGTAGCAGTCATTGTAGAACCATCAGATGCACCCCCTGTCCGCTATGACGGGCGAATCTGGGTACGGGTGGGCCCCCGCCGCACTACTGCCACAGCCGAAGAAGAGCGCCGTCTCTCAGAAAAACGGCGTTCCAGAGATTTACCTTTTGATATTCAATCTTTGCCTTCCGGGACACTAGATGACTTAAATTTAACTTTATTTCAACAGGAATATCTACCTTCAACATTGCCTATTGACATATTAGAAGAAAATCAAAGAACCGTCGAACACCAATTAGCATCAGTAAGGTTTATTAGCACTTTACCGTCAATTCAGCCAACAAATTTAGGTATATTGGTAGTAGGAAAAGACCCCCGGCAATTGATACCTGGGGCTTATATTCAATTTTTGCGAATTGAGGGAACTGAGCTAACTGACCCCATTAAAGACCAGAAAGAAATTGCTGGGCCACTTTCTATGATGCTGAGAGTGTTAGATGAAATACTGCAATCTCATATCTCAGTAGCTTCTGATATTACCGCTCAGTCAGTGGAAATCCAGCAGCCAGATTACCCGTTAGTAGCATTGCAACAGCTTGCTAGAAATGCGCTCTTGCACCGCACCTATGAAGGGACGTATGCACCAGTAAGAATTACCTGGTTTAGCGATCGCATTGAAATTCAAAACCCCGGCGGGCCCTTTGGACAAGTTAATCGGCAAAATTTTGGTATGCCTGGAATCACTGACTACCGAAATCCAAATTTAGCAGAAGCCTTAAAAAATCTTGGTTATGTACAAAGGTTTGGAATTGGTATCGCCATAGCTCGCAATTCACTGCAAAAAAATGGCAGCCCACCACCGGAGTTTGTTGTCGAAGATGCTCATGTTTTAGTAATTATTAGGAGGCATCCGTGACAGTACCCATTATTGCTTTTTTCAATAATAAAGGTGGCGTCGGTAAAACTTCGCTAGTCTATCATTTAGCCTGGATGTATCGCAATTTAGGACTGCGGGTGCTAGCAGCAGATTTAGACCCCCAAGCCAATCTGACTGCTGCTTTTCTAGATGAAGAACGTTTAGAAGAATTGTGGGAAGGCAATAACCGACCTAACACAGTTTTTCGCTGCGTACAACCTTTAATTAGAGGAATTGGTGATATTGCTACTCCAGAAGTAGAGCAGATTGAAGAAAGATTGGGACTCTTGGTAGGAGATTTATTGCTCTCTGGATTTGAAGATGAGCTCTCAGCAGAATGGCCCGGGTGCACCGATCGCAAGGAGCGTTCTTTTCGGGTCATCTCTGCTTTTTGGCGACTCTTGCAAGAAGCAGCAACAGTTCATCAAGCTGATGTAGTTTTGACAGACATCGGCCCGAATTTAGGAGCGATTAACCGGGCCGCTTTGATTGCAGCTAACTATGTAGTAGTTCCTCTATCACCGGATTTATTCTCACTGCAAGGATTGAAAAATCTCGGCCCAACTCTCAGACGCTGGCGGCAAGAATGGCTAGAAAGATTAGAGAAAAATCCTGCCCCTGATTTAAAGCTTCCTCAAGGTCAAATGCAACCTGTTGGTTATATTGTCCTGCAACACTCGGTACGGCTAGACCGCCCAGTGAAAGCTTATCAGCGATGGATTGCACGGATTCCTAATATTTATCGGGAAGCTGTGCTCAATGAATCGGAAAATAGCACGCTTTCCATCGCTGAAGATCCTCACTGTTTAGCTTTGCTAAAACACAATCAGAGTCTGATGCCGCTTGCTCAAGAAGCCCATAAACCTATGTTCCACCTCAAACCTGCGGATGGGGCAATTGGTTCTCACGTCCAGGCCGTGCAAAGTGTTTACCTAGACTTTAAAAAGCTAGCTCATAAAATTGCTGAAACCGTAGAAATCCCAATACTTACCAATTTATAATTCCAACTTTTAAGTAAGCTGCTACGGATATAAAGTGAACTTTTAGGAGAGAAACTGCCGATTACTTTGCGCTAGGTGCGGGCTGGGAACCGCCCAACTTTTGCTGCAAAAACTCCCGCGCCACTTGTCCGGCTTCCTGCTGTTTCCCGTCAACTTGATAGTTTAGTTTACGCATATCTTCTTCGGAAATTTTCCCGCCCAATTCTGCGAACACTGGACGCAATTCCGGGTATTTTTCCAAAATTTGCGATCGCACAACCGGAACTGCTTCGTAGGGCGGGAAATAGTTCTTGTCATCTTTGAGAACTACTAAACCTAAACTTTGAATCAAACCATCCGTCGTATTACCAGCAATCACATCTACTTCTTTTTGTTGCAACGCTTGATAAAGCAATCCTAACAGCAATTCCTTCGGTTGTTCTCGAAATTTAATCCCGTAAGTTTTAGCTAATCCGGGAAATCCATCTTCTCTCTCGTTAAATTCGGGGCCGAAACCAGCCCGGAGGTTAGGTGCAGCTTTCCCAAGTTGCGAGAGAGTTTGTAAATTGAGTTTTTTGGCATCGTCTCCCCGCACAATAATCGCAAAACTGTTATTAAATCCCAGCGGTTCCGTCCATTCTGCTTTAAACTGTTTGGGATATTCTTGTTTGAGGTAATCGAGGACTTTTTTGGGGTCAGAAATCGGTTTCTGTTTGAGCAGGTTGGCGTAAGCAGTCCCTGTGTATTCGACGTACAAGTCGATTTTACCTGCTGTTAGGGATTCATGGCAAAGCGAACCTCCGAGATTCAGTTCTCGTTCTACTTTGATATCTGTTTTAGCTTCGATGTGCTGTGCTAAAATTTCTGCGAGAATGGCTTGTTCGGTAAAGTCTTTCGAGCAGATAACAACTTGCTTTTCGGGCTTAGAGGTACATCCTGCTACTGCAAGCAAGCAAAGCAGCCAGCAGGAATAGAAAAAAAAATCGTTCTTAGATATTTTCATAAGCGAACTCCATTGTCATTTCCACAATTATTAGCTTCTAATTTATAGCATTTCTCAATGATTTGTAAAGGCCAGACCCCCGACTTGTTCAATAAGTCGAGGATCTAACACCGATCGCACTTTACCCAACTTCCGTTTTCCTGTTGTAACATTTATTTATAGACATGGAGGACAAAAAATGGTAATCAGCGTCAGCGATATTATCCAGCAGCAGCGGCAATTTTTTGCGACTGGGAAAACGAAAGATGTGGATTTTCGGATCGAACAACTGAAAAAACTTAAAAGTGCGATCGTTTCCAATCAATCACGGATTGTGGATGCTGTCAAGGCTGATTTGAACAGGCCGGAGTACGAGGCTTACTTTGAAATTGCTGCGATCGCAGAAGTTAATTATGCCATCAAAAATGTTAAATCGTGGGCAAAGCCGAAAAAAGTGCCTACTTCGATCGATCAATTCCCAGCATCTGCCCGCATTTACCCAGAACCTTTGGGCGTAGTTTTAATCATCGGGCCTTGGAATTACCCATTTCAGCTAATGATATCACCCTTGGTCGGGGCGATCGCCGCCGGCAACTGTGCCATCCTCAAACCTTCTGAAATCGCCTCGCACACGTCGGCAGTTGTCGCCGACATGATTACCAAAACCTTCGATCCCGCCTACGTAGCCGCCGTCGAAGGAGGAGTCGAAATCAGCCAACAATTATTAGCCGAAAAATTCGACCACATCTTCTTTACCGGTGGCACAAAAATCGGTAAAATAGTCATGGAAGCCGCCGCCAAACACCTGACACCTGTCACATTAGAATTAGGCGGCAAAACTCCTTGCATTGTAGACTCAGATATTCAAGTTGAATACACTGCTAAACGCATTGCGTGGGGCAAATTTATCAATGCCGGTCAAACTTGTATCGCTCCAGATTACCTGTTAGTTGATAAAAAAGTTAAACCCGATTTGATGCAGGCAATTAAAACAGCAATTCACGGATTTTACGGCGACGATCCGCAGAAAAGTCCCGACTATTCCCGAATTATCAATCAGCATCATTTAGGACGTTTGGCAGAATTTATCAAAGACGGAGAAGTTGTCGTCGGCGGTCAAACAAACCCCGAAGATAAATATATTGCACCGACGGTTCTCGACAAGGTTTCCTGGGATGCGCCTGTGATGAAGGATGAGATTTTCGGGCCGATTTTGCCAGTTTTGGAGTATGATGATTTCGGGGAGGCGATCGCCCAAATCAACGCCCGTCCCAAACCCCTAGCTTTGTATTTGTTCTCGAAGGATAAAGAGAAACAAGAGCGAGTTTTGCGGGAAACTTCTTCCGGCGGAGTTTGCATAAACGACACGGTTATGCAAGTCGGAGTAACAAGTTTACCTTTTGGCGGAGTTGGCGACAGCGGCATCGGCACCTATCACGGAAAAGCAAGTTTTGACACCTTTTCGCATCAAAAAAGCGTGCTGCAAAAGTCATTTTTACTTGACTTAAAATGGCGGTACGCTCCCTATTTAGGTAAGTTGGATTTGATTAAGAAAATTATCGGTTGATCGATCGCACTTGCAGGGGCGGGTTCACTAACGTTTACAATATCAGCGAGATAGCCAAATCAACCCGCCCCTTCCTGATATTATCGGTTAAGCGATTCCACGGTGAACGATAATTTCCAGAAATTTTAAATGATTGCTCATCTGTTTTATGAACGATTTCGATCGCAATGTCTGCCTTGCACCATTCTCAAGAACAGGCTTTCCGGCCTGTTCCACAAAGAGTGAATTGGGAGCATTTCATATTTGTAAAAACACTTCTTCTTGCTCCTGACTTCTTCCTTCTGACTCTTTTCTCCTGACTCCTGACTCCTAACTCCAATTTCTAGCTTGACTGCTTTCATTGAGATGCTCCCAGTGAATTTCTTGTGGGGAGTAGGGGTTGGGCCTCCTACCCGCCCATAAAAAGCTTATTGAAAATGGTGCAAGATGTCCATCCTAAAGGACAGTTGCCGTTCAAAATAATTCAGATTAGAAATGTCTATAATATCTTTGATAATCCGATCGCTAAACAGCAATTTATGGAACCT
This sequence comes from Microcoleus sp. B7-D4, assembly GCF_036705125.1. Lineage (NCBI taxonomy): Bacteria > Bacillati > Cyanobacteriota > Cyanophyceae > Oscillatoriales > Microcoleaceae > Microcoleus > Microcoleus sp. B7-D4. The sequence continues at coordinate 51,434 of NZ_JAUBTT010000033.1, read as the reverse complement.
TTAGCAAAAGAACGCTGTGCCGCCGGCAGCCCAAACTCTGCCCGCCTCACAGCTTACGAAATTGTCCAGCTAAAACCTCAAATTCCCGACTGGAATTTGATCGAAAAAAATGGCATTCCCAAAATAGAACGCACCTACGAATTCCCGGATTTCAAAAGTGCGATCGCCTTTACAAACAGCGTCGGCGAAGCAGCAGAAACTGAAGGACATCACCCCGCACTGTTAACCGAGTGGGGAAAAGTTACCGTTACTTGGTGGACTCACGAGATTTCTGGACTGCATCGCAATGACTTTATTATGGCGGCGAAAACCGATGCGATCGCCAATCAATTCCCAAAATAAAATCAGACTTATAGACCGATCGTAGTCTAAGAAAGCACCGCTCTGGGCACGGGTGAATGTTGATTGGCATTATTCAACAACTCCAGATTCAGTCGGTAGCCGACATTCCGTACAGTTTGAATCAGGCTCGGCTGTCGCGGGTCGATTTCGATTTTTTTACGCAGAGAGAGTACGTGAGTGTCGATCGTCCGGGGGTTATCAATAGCATCAGGCCAGGCCCGACGCAGCAAATCCGATCGCGACAGCGGCACTCCTCCAGCTTGAGCTAGCACGTACAGCAGGCTAAATTCCTGGGGAGTCAGCTCAATATGTTCGTCGTACAACCTGACTCGGCGCTGCACCAAATCAATTTTCAGCAGCCCGCACTCCAGCGTCGCCGGCGGTAGCATCGTGCGGTTGCGGCGCATCAGAGCTTCCACCCTGGCCATAAACTCTTGCATCCCAAAGGGTTTAGTCAGGTAATCGTCTGCCCCCGCCTTCAAACCTTCAACAATATCCGATTCCGAATTCCGCGCCGACAGCATCAAAATCAGCGACTGCTGCTGCTGTTGCAGCCAATGGCAAAATTCCAAACCGTCCCCATCCGGCAATTGGGCATCCAGAATGACTAGGGTTGGCTGGCGGCTGAAAAATATTTCCCTAGCGTGACTGATATCCGCTGACTGGTGCACCCAGTGACCGACTTGCTGTAGATGCCAGCCCAAGAGCGATCGCAGGTGCGGATTCCCTTCAACAATTGAAATACTTGCAGATTCCACAGAGGCGAGCTTCCCATATCACTAATTGCTACAAGGTTAACAGAGCTTTTGTCAAGCTTTTGTAACCATCGCTACTCAAGCATTAGCTGCGTTTAAAGCAGCGGACATATCTAGGGTACGAATTTTAAAGATTAGGTTAATTTGGCAGGGTCAGCCTGCAGAAAGGTGAAATCATTCTGGCGGTAAGCTTACAATGAAAATAAGACAGTGTAAAGCCGATCGATCCCATGCCCCAACCGCCTGCCAAAAGCGATCCCCCCGACCCAGCCCCCATTCCCAGGAGGTTGACAAATCGCGCAAGTGAAACTAGAATTCCTCCAACCGTTCGCTCGGTAGCCGGAACACTCAGCCACTTTGACCGTCAAATTCAGCCACATCCCGACTCCATTAAACGCACAGCGAATTATCTAGGTGCGCGCAAAAAGTCGAGCAACTGCATTGCAACGAGTGAAATTTTTTATGGAGGGTAGCCTGTTGAGCAGGGTAAAAAGTTTTATTTAGAAATAGCCTCAAGCTGAGCCACTCAGCATCAATCGAGGCCGTTCCTAAATCCCGCCGTCATTATACAAACCACAAAGGATTTCAAGCTCATACCATGCTACAAGACACCCAAACAATCCGGCACTACCAAAAACTCACCGACGCCCTCGTCGAAATGTGGAATAGAGGTTATCGCTTCGATGACCTGCGGCTTTACTTAGACGGCTATTTAGCAGCCCTGCGGCACTCCAACAGTTTGGAACCCTATCTGATTCACAGACTAGAGGAAGAAGCAGCCCGTTACATTCACGACCCCTCCAATTTTGCAATGCCACAGACACAGACACAGGCTGAATCAGACTACTATTAAATAGCAAATTCGGTTTGATAAACCCTTGATGATTTGGGAAGTGGGAATTGGGAATTGGGAATTGGGAATTGGGAATTGGCAATTTTAACTGGTTCCCGGCTCAGCCTCGGAACCGATGTCCACAGGCTCGGCCTCGCTTTGGGAGCCTAAAAATTCGATGCCTAGCCGACTGCATTGCGTTCCTAGGCTTTGCCTGGTAACGAATAATTAAGTAAATTAACTTAATTCAACGTAAAACGCGATTGCTGTTATTTCCCCGACTTCTTTAAGAAGTCGGGGAAATGTTTTTTCTGTCTAATTTAAGAAGCCAAAGCCACTTCTACAACTTCTTGCAATTGGCCCTTTTGATACATCTCGATCATAATATCCGAGCCACCAATAAACTCGCCGTTGATATAAACTTGGGGAATTGTCGGCCAGTTGGAATACTCTTTAACGCCTTGACGAATTTCCTGGTCTGCCAAAACATCAACAGTTTCGTAAGGCACTCCCAAAGTATTGAGAATTTGCACCACAGTATTAGAAAAACCACACTGGGGCATTAACTTATTGCCCTTCATAAACACCATGATTTTGTTTTGCTTAACCAACTCGTCAATTCTTTCATGTGCTGCTGTAGTCATGGTAGCTCCTAATATTGTTTGAAAATTTTTAAACGTTGACTGACGCAGAAATCGGGTTTTTTACGAAAATCTTTCGTTACAGCCATAGATTCCGGTTAAAAAACCCGGTTTCTTTGGTTTTTGTGCGTAAGTGCAGCAGTTGTATTTCAAGCAACTATTGACAGAAGCACAAACTTGTGATACCCAATTGCCGAGCAACAATTAAGCAACTTGACTTTTCGCTTCCCATTCTGCGGGAGTTAAGGTTTCCAAGCCCAAAGCGTGGATAGCTTCACTAGCCATTGCCTGTTTGAGAGCGCCGTAGACCATTTGGTGCTGCTGTACTCGGCTTTTTCCTTCAAAGGCTGCAGAGACGACTCTCGCCTGGTAGTGGTCACCGCCACCGGTCAAATCGTCAACTTGTATTTTAGCGTCGGGCAACCCTGCCTTAATCATTTCTGCTACTTGAGACGGTGTAACCATTGGTTTCTGTGATAAACGGCTGTAATTTAGATTTTAGTGGAACTATTTTGTCGATGAGCTCGGTTGACTGCTGGCAGGTCGGGGAAAGGGCGAATCCACAAAACCCAATTCCAGTAACTGCTGGTAAGCTTTCTTGCCCAAGTCGCGAGTTGGCTGCTGCGAGCGAATAATCTGAATCAGCAGGGGCACAGCCAGTTCCGGTTTATTTTGCGCCCGGTGTACCAACGCCAGCCGGTAGGTAGCTTCGTCGCGCATTTGGGCTGTTTCTACAGCTTTGGTGCGGTGGCTTTCGGCCAATCGGATGTCAATTCCGGCAAAACTGCTACCCAGTTGTTGGTAGAAGTTGGACAGTTGATTGAAAATTTGGCGGGATTCTTGGAGTTTTTGAGTAGCCAGTGCGTAATTCTGAGAGGAAATAGCACTGCTGGCTTCTGTCATCAAACGCTGACCTCCTGGGACGCTCAGCAGACTGCTGTCTTGCGTCAGAGGGCGAAGATTGTTGGGGTCTGTGGGGTCGTCGGCGGGCTCGACTTGGGGTTGGTTCTCTGGCCCAGAAGGTTGTTGTGCTTGGACTTGGATCGGTTGCAATAGGGTAAAAGCTGCGATCGCCCCGATCGTAATCCGGGCAGTGGAGCGAAGCCAACAAACAGTTCCAGAGTATACCATGAAATTACTTTGCGCCTGTGCGCTTTAAAAAAATATTTAGCTTGAGCCGATCTTACCATTGGCGATCGCAACCGGCTAAGTGTAAACCAAATTTGTTGAAATGTCAAAGGGTGCGATCGATTTTGGATTTTAGATTTTGGATTTTAGATTTTGGATTGAACAAGGAAATCGCGGGGGATTGGACAGATCCCGGCAATCTAGTCCGGGACGCAGAAACCGGGTTTTTTTTACCTAAATACTGCCTTTGAGACTTTAAAAATGGTGGAAAACCCGGTTTCAATGGTTTTGATGGGTAAGTCCCGATCTAATTCAACAATCGAACGCACCATGAATATGGCAATTGAAAGAACAGCTTACGGTCAACTGCTGGCTAAATCTCAGCCTAAGCCAATCCTGAACGAAGAAGATAATGATCTTGCCCTCGCAGAAGTCGATTTTCTGATGTCTAAAGAAGAATTAACAGTAGAAGAAGAAACTTTACTGAGTCTCTGGGGGCTGTTGATCGAAGAATACGAATCAAAATATTACCCAGATCCAGAAGTGACTCCCCGGGATGTTCTATTGCATTTCATCGAAGTTCGCGAACTCAAACAAGCCGATTTGGTGGGTGTGATTGGTTCCAAAGGAGTAGTCTCTGAGGTGGTTAATGGTAAACGGGCGATTAGCAAAGCCCAAGCTAAGGCGCTGGGAGAATTTTTTAATGTTAATCCTGGTGTGTTTATCTGACTGAGATGTTGCACCATTCTCGCTTAACAGGCAAGATGCCTGTTCCACAAAAGATAAATTTTCTTGTGGAACAGGCATCTTGCCTGTTCAGAAAAGGCTTATTGACAATGGTGCAAGATGTGAGTTTGAGGGATTGGCTGAATCATTGTTAATAAGCCTTTTACGGGCGGGCTAGAAGCCCAACCCTACTCCCCACAAGAAAATTCAGTCTTTGTGGAACAGGCATCCTGCCTGTTAAGCGAGAATATAGTAAGACTGGGTTAAAATTAAACAAAGGCATTTCTGATGACACAACCGATCGAACTTTCCGCAAATACCTTACAAAATTATCAAGGTATCGGAGTTCCCGATGAAAGTCTCCCACTGATTTTGCAGCGCGGCGGCGATGAATTGCTGCTGTCAAAAGCGGACGATCGCTTTACAGTCCGCCCCTCATCAACAGCATCAACCTCAAACGATTGGACTGCAACAACTGGGGCAAAATTCACCCGTCGCATCGGCCAAAGCAATCTCGAAGAATATCTCGTTGCGCCCTCTAGCCTAGAAGCAGCAATGCAAGCAGCCCGCGCCAGCGATGCCGTAGCTTTTGCCAGCCACGTCTATTGCCCCGCGAACAATCCGAGTACATTCTTTTACCTGACAGACCAAATTACAATTCAATTTGGCGAACAAGTAGACGAACAATCGCGAACTGCGATCGCCAATGCAGCAGCTTTAAAAATAGTCCGGCCAGTAGAAGGAATTCCCAACACTTTCGTCTGCGAAGTCACAAAACAAGCAACAGAAAACCCGATCAAAATTGCCAACCGCCTGACAAGATATCCAGAAGTTCTCGTAGCAGAACCCAACATTTTAGTAGAGACGCAGCAGCATTATACGCCCCGCGATCCGCTTTATCCCAAACAGTGGTATCTCAACAACAAAGGCGGCAAGGAACTTGTCGGCGGTGCTCAAATTTATGCAGAACCAGCTTGGAACATGACTCGCGGAGTTCGATCGATCGTAATTGCCATCGCCGACGATGCAGTTGACATCACCCACCCAGATTTTCAAGGCCAAGGCAAAATCGTCTCAGCCATCGATTTAAAAGAGGGCGACACTTCGCCGATGCCAGTCGCCGACTCAGACAACCACGGCACAAGTTGTGCCGGCGTCGCCGTTGCTGAAGAAAACGGCAAAGGCATTGTCGGCGTCGCCCCCGGATGCGCCCTGATGCCCATCCGTACCAGTGGTTTTCTCGATGACAATTCTGTCGAAAAAATATTTAATTGGGCGATCGAAAAAGGTGCCGCCGTCATTTCTTGCAGTTGGGGGCCTGCGGCAGTTTACTATCCCCTTTCCCTGCGGCAGAGTGCCGTTATCACCAAAGCAGCAACCCAAGGGCGGGGCGGCAGAGGCTGCGTTATTCTGTTCGCAGCGGGGAATGCCAACCGCCCAGTCAACGGTACTGTTAACGAGAAAGGCTGGCCCAACAACGTCGTGGAGGGTCAAACTAGATGGCTGGCAGGATTTGCCGTCCACCCCGACGTAATTGCCGTCAGCGCTTCCACTTCCCTCAACAAAAAAGCAGCTTACAGCAACTGGGGCACCAGCATCTCGGTTTGCGCCCCCAGCAACAACGCGCCGCCGGGAACTTGGTTGCCAGAAACCGGATATATCAGCACGCCGCCGGAGGTGACGCAGTATTTGCCCGGTTTGGGGGTGTTTACTGCCGATCGAGTGGGCGATCGGGGCTACGACTGGGGGGACTATACGGATACTTTTGGCGGTACTTCCAGCGCCACTCCAGTAGTCGCTGGCGTTGCAGGGTTGATACTTTCGGCTAACCCCCGTTTGACGGCGCGGGAAGTGCGGGGAATTCTCGAACAAACTGCTGAGAAAATTGTCGATCCCGATCCCGATCCCCAGTTGGGCAATCGCATGGGAAATTACGATCCTAACAACGGCCGCAGCGATTGGTTTGGTTACGGGAAAGTGAATGCTTTTAAAGCTGTGCAAGCTGCGGTGAGAAAGGGCGGCGGCAATCCGAATATCGGGGGTGCGGTGTTCAGTGATATTTCTGGACATTGGGCACAGAAGTTTATTGAAGCTTTGGCTGCGGCGAATATAGTTACCGGTTTTCCTGACGGTTCTTTTAGGCCTGATGAGAGTTTAAACCGTGCTCAATATGCGGCGCTGTTGGTGAGTGCGTTTAGTCCGATTCCCAGGGTGCCGGCTACAAATTTTATTGATGTTTCTGCTACTTTTTGGGCGAGAAGTGCGATCGAACGGGCAAATCGGGGGGGGTTTTTGGCGGGGTTTCCCGGCTTGAAGTTCGGCCCGAATCTGAATTTGACTAAGGCTGACGCGATCGTGTCTTTGGTTAACGGTTTGGAACTTAAGGGCGGCAATCCTGATTCTTTGAAAGTTTACACCGATCGCTCTCAAATTCCTAATTATGCTTTGAGTGCGATCGGCACAGCAACTGCTTTGAAGATTGTAGTTAATTATCCTTCCCGCGATTGGCTTTCGCCACTTCGGGACATTACCCGCGCTGAGATTTCGGTTTTGATTTACCAGACTTTGGTGGCAACTAATCGGGCAAAGGCGATCGATTCTCCTTACATTGTCTAATGGCAATAGGTTCGTATTGATTAGAATCGGCGGTTGAAACCGCTACTACACAAACAAAGTCCGCCTGCGCGGACTCAAGAAATAACAGGATTTATGTCGCTTGTAGTCGAGTCTAGAGCCCCTCGAATCCCCCTTAATAAGGAAAATTTTGACGACATTCTTGTCCCCCCCTTGTTAAGGGGGGTTAGGGGGGATCGAGAGGATTGTGACTCAATTCTTGTCCCCCCCTTGTTAAGGGGGGTTAGGGGGGATCGAGAGGATTGTGAATCAGACAGAAGATTGATGCTATTAACTTACCCTCGAAAATCCCCCAAAGCTTTCAAGGCAAATTGTGGCAAAGCTAACATTCTGCGCCACCGCCAAGGTTCTTGATAAAGCCGGTACAGCCATTCTAAATGATTGTCGCAAAACCAAGCCGGCGCGCGGGTTTTTGTTCCCGCCCAAATATCGAAACTGCCGCCAACTCCCACCCAAATCGAACCAGGGCAAAGGTGTCGGTGTTCGGCAATCCAAAATTCTTGGCGCGGCACTCCCAAGCCTACAAAAATTAGTTTGGGCTGCATTTGTTTGAGGCTTTCACGGAAGTCTTTCTCTTCATCGGCGGAAAGATAACCGTGTTGAGAAGCAATCGACAATCCGTTAACTTTTTGCTGCCAAGTTTGGGCCGCCGCAGCCGCCACTCCAGGGGAACCTCCAAAGAAAAATAGTGGTTCCGAATCAGGCAATTTTCCGGCTTGTTGCAGCAGCGATTCTGCTAATTCAATCCCCGGATAGCGCTGGGCCGGTTTGCCACGCAGCCGCAAGTACAGCACCACTCCCGAACCGTCGGGAATCACGAGTTCCGCTTTGCGGATTACATCCGCTAATGCCTGATTTTGCTCGGCTTGCATCGCCATTTCAGCATTCAAAGTCACCACATGACTTCCTAACCCTTGATGCAGGCGCTGCATCAGCCAACCTGCATAATCATCTAATATGTGAACTGGTAGTCCCAGCACTGAAAATTGCGGCTGCGATCGATCCATATTTTTTTCTTTGAGATTCCTACACACCTAGTTATTTAAATTAGCTTAGATTGGCGATCGACGCTAGACCAGTTTTGATCGCAAAAAAGCCGGTTTGTGCCACCAACAGTCTGTTAAGTCATCGTTCCGTGGCCCAGAAACCGGTTTTTTTGTAAGCGACGGGTCGCGCAAGTTCATTAGAGTTTGCCAGCCAAGTGCGATCGAGCATTAGCGTTCGATTTTTTTGACAGAGCCGTCGGCGTACCATTCCATCGGTACTAGCTCAATTTTACCATTAATTTTCACTGTAGAGTAGACAACTTTCACGAAAGGGACGCTGTTGTTATTGTGGTTTTGGGTAGACATGGCAATTACCTTTTTGTGTTTGGATAACTTGAGAAATAATCTAATCTCTGATATATTTAAAAGTCTATTCACCCCAAATCTACTCGCATCAGGAAAAAGCAGGAAAACGAAATGGCGATCGCAAAAAACCAGCGGCAAACCAGGTTAGATTATTACTACGAGCAAATCAAAACCATCATCCTCAAGCGCCAGAACCCAATTACTGGTTTGCTGCCGGCGAGTACCGCCGTTAACGCCCACGGCGACTACACCGATGCCTGGGTGCGCGACAACGTGTACAGCATTCTCGCGGTTTGGGGTTTGGGTTTAGCTTACCGCAAAATAGATGGCGATCAGGGCAGGACATTTGAACTCGAACACAGCACAGTCAAACTGATGCGCGGCTTGCTGTTTGCGATGATGCAGCAATCGAGCAAAGTAGAACATTTTAAAAATACTCAGTCGCCGCTAGATGCCCTGCACGCTAAATACAATACTCAAACTGGAAGTATTGTTGTCGGGGATGACCAGTGGGGACATTTACAGTTAGACGCTACATCTATATTCTTATTAATTCTTGCTCAAATGACGGCTTCCGGGCTGCACGTAATTTTTACAATTGATGAAGTCAATTTCGTGCAAAATTTAGTTTACTACATCGGTAGAGCCTACCGCACGCCGGATTACGGAATTTGGGAAAGAGGTCATAAAATCAATCGAGGCAATGCAGAATTGAACGCCAGTTCTGTTGGCATGGCTAAAGCAGCGCTGGAAGCAATAAATGGGTTGGATTTGTTCGGGATTAAAGGCTCTCAAGCATCGGTGATTCACGTTTTGCCCGACGAAATTGCCAGAAGTCGCATAACTTTGGAATCGCTTTTGCCTCGCGAATCTAGTTCTAAAGAAGTAGATGCCGCTTTATTGAGCGTGATTAGTTTTCCGGCTTTTGCTGTGGAAGATCGAGAATTAATAGAACGGACTCGAAATAAGATTATTGACAAATTGCAAGGAAAATACGGCTGCAAGCGGTTTCTGCGGGACGGACACCAAACAGTTTTGGAAGATGCCGATCGCCTGCACTACGAACCCACAGAATTAAGGCAGTTCGAGCACATTGAATGCGAGTGGCCGCTATTTTTCACTTATTTATTGTTGGACGGCATATTTCAGGGAAATCAAGCCCAAGTGCAGGAGTACCAGCAGCGTTTGGAATCTTTAGCAGTCGATCGCTCTGGTTTGCCGCTACTACCAGAATTGTACTACGTCCCCGCCGAAAATATTGAAGCAGAAAAGCTAAATCCCAGCAGCCAGCAGCGCTTGCCCAATGAAAATATTCCCCTCGTTTGGGCGCAAAGTTTGTATTTTCTCGGTCAATTGCTAAATGAAGGATTAATCGCAGTGGGCGATATTGACCCGCTGGGAAGGCACCTGTCAGTGGGCCAACACAGAGAACCTTTAGTGCAAATTGCACTGTTAGCTGAAGACGAAGATTTGCAAGCAGAATTAGCAGCTAACGGCATTGCGGCGCAAACTCCAAAACAGGTAGAACCTATTCAAGTCCGCCAGACTAAAGAATTATCAGCTATTTACACGCAAATTGGACGCAACGACCCATTAGGCTTAACCGGTCGCCCCGTGCGCCGTCTGCGGAGTTTAACAACTTCTCGGGTGTTTAAAATTCGCGAAGAGGCGATCGTATTCCTCCCCTCATTTTTGAACAGACAAGAGTTTTACTTAACTTTAGATTACCATTTTTTAGTAGCTCAAATCAAAAGCGAAATAGCTCACATTCACCACCACTGGTATCAGTTGGGACGCCCTACGGTAACGCTGATGCTGACTCACACGATGCTGGAAACCGGGCGGGAAGCGTTGTTAGAATTAATGAAGGAATTCCGGGATGGACACTGTAACAACACGCCAGTTAAACTCGGAAATCTTAAGCAGTTAATGCTGACCGCTGGCACCGAAAGAATTGATTCCATGCACGATTTTGAATTTACCGAATCTCCGGTGACAGGTGCAGTAGAAACGCGCAGCTATCTAACTTACCATCCTGAAAAAACTTGGCCTTTGGGTCATACGCAAGAATTTAAATTAGAGTGCGAAACTAATACTCAATTCTTGCTAACTAGCCTACGCGATTCAGAAAACTTGTACGAACAAATTGAGTTGCTGCACACGTTAGTTCGCCTCAAAGGTTTAAACTTTGATACAGGATTTGGAGGGGCGGAAGAAACAGTTAAAGTTGTGGATTTGCTCAACGAAGTTTATACAAAAGCTGGAGAAAGTTCGCAATCAAAAATCCAATGGGCAGTCATCCGCCATGCCGCAGGTTTGCTGGACAAGGTTGATATCAGCTTGTCCGATGCGGTGACAGACATTTTGGTGCGGCAAAAACAGATTGCTGTGGGGAAAGCCTACAGCGAAGATTCGATAATTTCGCGACCGGGATCTTACACGGAAGTGATGGACAAAATTCGCCAATTCTGTGGAGAAGACATTCGCGATCGAGTTCTAACTCAAGAAGTTCTCATCTACCTCGGCTTGTTAATTAAAGCCGAACCCCAGTTATTTAAAGGCCTGCTGACGCTGAGAGTTAGCTACTTTATTTTGCTCTTAACAAGCGAATTAGCCCGCGAGTTAGGAGTTACGCAAAATGAAGCTTACGAATATTTAATGCAGCTAAGTCCCTTTGAAATCAAAAATCGCCTGCGCCAAGTGTTGACGGAATACGAGGAAATGAATCAAATCCTCAAACAGCAAGAATCCCTGCGCGTCAAACAGCCGGAAAAAGATATTGAATGGGTAGTAGCGCCAGTTTCTGAAGAACCAACAATGCCTGGGGGAGGATGGCGCCGGAAGCGGCAAATGGAAGGTACTGTCAATCGCGTACCGAAGGATTTTTATCCGAGTGTTTGGGGACTGCTGCGGCACTGCAAAGGCTTGATAATTGGCGACAAATTAGAGCGGCGCAATCGGTTAGATAGCCATATTATTTTATCGGAAATGACGCCGGGTGAAAAGAATTTCGCGCTACAAATTGAGCATTTGCTGAATAAAATTGTCGCACCGGAATACCGGCAAGTCAATATTGAGGCGCTGATGGAGTTGGCGGCGATCGCCCAGCGCAACCCAGAATTGCAAGTAGAAGAATACATCGTTTTAGATGTATTGGTCGGTCACGCGGTGCGGCTGAATTGGCAAGGAAAACACCCGGAAAGAGCGGGTAAATACGACGAAGATAAAGCGGCGGCTTGGCAAGCTTTTTACAATACTTCGCCTTACGTTTGTGCGAGTCATGTACTCGATGCTTTCCGATTCTTGACGAAGTTTGGATAGATCATTCGGCGGTTGAAACCGCAACTACACAAACGAAGTCCGCCTACGCGGACTAAGAAATAAGGGAGTAAGCTTGATTTTGTCTCACAGTTTTGTCACAAGTCTAGTCAACAGAATGTTTGCAGTAAAATAATGTCAGCCATTAGCTCAACTACCCGCGTCATAATCAAAGCATACTTAGAAGTTTTCATCGAAAATCTTGTCAATGAATACAGAGGACGGCTAATACCCAAACTTGATATTCCAGCAGCATATTTATCATGCAAATCCTCTAAAGGTCAACTGAAACCGTTTCAGGCTGCTATTATGCCCTCAGAATTGCTACGGATTAACGAGTTTGAAAGAGGTTTCAGCAGCAGCTTGGGGACAACATATGAAGAATGTGCAAAACTCATTGCTTTGGAACATCACCAAGAAGCAAGCAGAAGCTATGAAATTTCTGGCGAAGTTAGCATAGAGGCTATTAATGAAATTGAGCGTCAGATAGCACTATTTGAGCAGTCAGCAGACAAAAATGCAAATAAACCTGCTTTTGAAGAAATGATAGAAGCTGTTCTTGAGGCTCAAACAACTAACCATTTAGTTAGGCGATCCGTCAAAGCAGATTTGTACGTGCTATCCCATGACGGCAGGAAATTTTTCTTTGAAATTAAAGGGTCAAAACCCAACAAAGGACAATGCTTGGAGGTAATTCAACGACTGCTGAGATATCATTTACTGTGCGGACTGTCTCGACCCGATGCTCAATCTTATTATGCTATGGCTTACAATCCTTACGGGCCAAATCGTTCAGATTATAAATGGTCAGTGGCAAGGAAGTATACGCCTTTTGAACAAGCTGTCATTATGGGACATGAGTTTTGGAATATTATAGGGGGAGAGACTGCCTACGAAGAACTTTTGGATATATATCAAGAAGTTGGGCGGGAGAAGGGTAAGCATATGCTTGATGCTCTTGCTTTTGGATTTTAGTAAAGTATGAGTTTCTTCAGCTTTCTCTTTTCAGTTAACTAATATTTAAAATAGAGTTGAGGAGAAATAAAAGTGTCAGAGCAACTTCATGAATTATTAGCATTTGTTTTAGAAAAAGAAGTAGGACTGCCGGCCAGAAAGTCTCGCTCTTTCGCCGGTCATTTTGCGGAGTTAGAAGAATTTTTTAACTTACAAGCAGAAACACTCAGAAACGGCATCAGCAGCATATCTGGCAAAAGAGCGCTCAGATTTACTCCCGATGAGATTGAACGCATTTTAGCATTTATATCTTCAGGCCAACTGTCGCTGCAACTTACTATCGCTGAAAATTTTTTAGCCAGCATTTGTCGAGATTTTACTGGGCGACAGCTAGTTATGGTGGAAAATCTGACTTTAGGGAAAATTCATCCCAACCCATTTTTAATTAGGGCGTTAAATTTGGACACTCCCGAAGAAGTTGTCAGGCTCAATGTTTATATGACTGCTACTAGGTCTATTGTCACTTCAATGGGATTGTTTATTCAAAAACTATTGATATCTTGCTCTGAAAGTGCAGAAATTGCACCGGAAGAGTCAGGATGGGACGCAATTAAAACTACCAGTGATGGCGAGAAATGCTGGATACAGGTAAAAAGTGGCCCGAATGATATGGATAAAGACCAGATAGTATATTGGGCTGCCAAAATTGAGGAAAAAATGCAGGAGGGCGATCGCGCTTATATTGGTATAGCTTACGGCAAAAGAACTAATAAAACTGTAACACTTGGTTTACTGAAGCAAATTTTGCCCAATTCGGAAATGATAACTTTAATCGGTCGAGAACTGTGGGATTTTGTTAGTGAAGATACTCGCTATACTGTGAATCTGTTTGAAGTTTTGCGTCAGTCAGCTAGTCAAGTTTTAGCGCAAAGTTCTATTGATGAAGCTATAGAAAGGTGTAGCGATCGAATCATCGCTGAATTTATCGGAAAGTACGGCGAGGGAAGTCAAGGTGTTTTTAACTATATAGCAGATATATTTTGATTGACTGGTTCGTAGTAGCGCCCAAACGCTACTACAAACCACATACTACAAAACTCCTTTAGAACTCGGAATCCGAGTAGCCCGCCGGGGGTCGATTTCTACCGCCATCCGCAGAGCTCGCGCAAATGCTTTAAACGCCGCTTCCACAATGTGATGAGAATTCCCGCCCTGCAACTGTCGAATGTGCAGTGTCATTTGAGTGTGGTTCACCACCGCCGAAAAAAATTCTCTCACTAATTCGGTATCGTAAGTTCCGATCCGCTGGTTGGGAATTTCTAAGCTGTAACTTAAGTGAGGCCGTCCCGAAAAGTCTAGCACTACTTCAATTAAAGCTTCATCCAAAGGTGCGATGAAATGTCCGAAGCGAGAAATGCCCGATCGATCCCCGACAGCTTTTGCTAGGGCTTGGCCCAAGGTAATTCCCACATCTTCGTTCGTGTGGTGGTCGTCAATCTCCAAATCCCCGATCGCCTGCACATCCAAATCGATCAATCCGTGAGAAGCAATCTGGTGCAACATATGGTCTAAAAACGGAATCCCCGTAGACGCCTTGCAAGTTCCTACACCGTCGAGATTGAGGCTGGCCGTGACATCCGTTTCCAGTGTCGTGCGTTTCACCAAGGCGGCCCTAGCTGGTTGAACTGAATTTGCAGGAGGCACAGAAGGGCGATCGATTATCTCCATAATTCGCAATTGGTCATTCATTAGTTATTGATAATTAGTAATTGAAGATTACAGCTTGATAAGCGCTAATTCTCAAGTGTTTAGTTAAGAGAATTATGCAAAACTCAAAACTATCGAGAGGGGCGGCTTTTGCATAAAACTTACTTATTAAAGTAAAAGTTTATTGTCTAAACCCGCCCCTACATAACTCAAAACTCTCGACTACCGTTACATTCCCATGATTTCGTAACCGGCATCGACATACAAAATTTGACCCGTAATCCCGCTAGCGAGATTGCTGCACAGAAAAGCCGCAGCATTTCCGACTTCCTGTTGAGTCACCGTCCGCCGCAGCGGGGCCACTTCCTCAACGTGGTGGATCATGTCCAGAATACCGCCAACTGCTGACGAAGCCAGAGTCCGAATCGGGCCAGAAGAAATCGCATTTACCCGAATATTTAACGGGCCGAGTTCAGCAGCCAGATAGCGAACATTCATTTCCAAAGCCGCCTTAGCAATTCCCATCACATTATAGTTAGGAACTACCCGGACGCCGCCCAAATAAGTCAGGGTCACAATACTGCCACCCTCGGCCATCAGCGGTTTAGCAGCAGCACAAAGCCGCACCAGCGAGTAAGCGCTAATATCCAAAGCATTGGAGAAACCTTGGCGCGAAGTGTTGGTGAAATCTCCCGAAAGTTCGTCCTTGCCGGCAAAAGCCAGACAGTGGATCAGGACATCTAACTTGCCCCACTTGTCGGCGATGGTTTTAAAAGTAGACTCAATTTCGCTCTCGTCTTGGACATTGCAGGGCAAATACAGACTGGGATTGAGCGGTTCCACCAGTTCAGCGACTTTACGCTCGTGCTTGCCTTTCTCGTCCTTCAAATAAGTTATGCCGAGGTTGGCCCCAGCTTTGTGGAGCTGCTGAGCGATGCCCCAGGCGATCGAGCGATTGTTGGCAATGCCCGTAACAAGAGCATTTTTTCCGGTCAAATCTATCATCTGTATTTCTTCTAGAAGCAACTAGCACCGTTCTCATTGGCTCTCTGCGACAACCCCGCCAGTTTAGACACAACTGATTCAGATTTAACTGATTGAGACACAATTGAGACACAATTGAGACACAATTGATATTAATTTTGCTGTGGAGCTACATGGGGGGGAATTGAAAAAGTTAAGAGAAGGGCTAGATTTAATCATACAGCGTGTGTTTACCTTAATATTAGATGGAAGTAACCGAATCCTTGCATATTGGAGGTTGGGAAGTATATTTACTCAATAAGGTTAATCCGCAAGTTATAAAGTATTGATTAGTACAAAGGATCTAGTCGTGACGCATGATAGACCGCTAGCAGCCGTGTTCCGCCAAATCAGCGGCGGGGCGTTTCCACCCATTGTGGAAACCTTTGAACGGGGCAAGACAATTTTTTTCCCTGGAGACCCGGCTGAGCGCGTCTACGTTCTCATTAGAGGTGCTGTGAAGCTCTCCAGGGTGTACGAAGCAGGGGAAGAAATTACAGTCGCCCTCCTGCGCGAAAATAGCGTATTTGGGGTGCTGTCTCTGATTACGGGACACCGATCGGACAGGTTTTACCACGCGGTAGCCTTTACGCCGGTGGAATTGATCTCGCTGCCGATCGAACAAGTCGAGAAAGCGCTTAAGGAAGACCCGGAATTATCGATGGTGATGCTGCGGGGACTGTCGTCTCGGATTTTGCAAACCGAGATGATGATCGAAACGCTGGCCCACCGAGATATGGGATCGAGACTCGTCAGCTTTTTGCTGATTCTGTGCCGGGATTTTGGCGTGCCCGGTACAGAGGGGATTACGATTGATTTGAAGCTGTCCCACCAAGCGATCGCCGAAGCGATCGGCTCGACGCGGGTAACGGTGACTCGTTTGCTGGGCGATCTCAGGCAAGAAACCATGATCTCGATCCACAAGAAAAAGATCACAGTCCACAACCCGGTGGCTTTAAGCCAGCAATTCACTTGATGCCGAGAAAGTATAGGATTTTGGATTTTGGATTTTAGATTCAATCCAAAATCCAAAATCCAAAACCTAAAATCGGAATGACTGCTGGATACATCCTGGTATTTGTAATTTTAGTGTTGGGGGGTGTGATCGCCACTGTCAGCGATCGCCTTGGGACGAAAGTCGGCAAGGCAAGGTTGAGTTTGTTCAAACTTCGCCCCCGCGATACTGCTGTTGTTGTGACAGTGATGGCCGGCAGCATCCTGTCAGCAATTACTCTGGGCATTTTGTTTGCTACTAGCAAGCCGCTGCGAACGGGAGTTTTTAGAATAGACGAGATTCAAAAAAGGCTCAACAACGCCCGCAGAGAAATCAACCAAGCCACTGAAGAAAAAAATCGAGTTGAAACTGAATTAGCTCAAGCCAGAGCCGCTCAAGCGCAAGCTAGAGCCAATTTGGAGCAAATTAATCAATCCCTCCAAGCAGCTAATGCCGAGCAAGCTCGGACGCAAACAAAATTAAACTCGCTGCGGGCCCAGCTCAACAGCGTGCAAGCAGCCAAGTCTAAAACTGAAGAGCAGTTAAGTCAGGTAGAAGCGGCTAAATCTAAGACAGAAGAACAGCTCAGCAGTGTGGAAGCAGCTAAATCCCGCACCGAAGAACAATTGAAACTGGTGGAAACGATTCGATCGACTACACAAGCTCAGCTCGATCGCACCGAGAACCAATTGAAAACAGTTTCTGCTCAAAAAACGACTTTAGGCTCGGAAATCGCCCAACTGCAAGAAGAGCGCCAACAGTTAATCGAGCAGCGAGAGCAGGTAAAAACTCAAATTGCCCAGCGCGATCGAGAAATTGCCCAACGCGATCGAGAAATTGTCGATCGCAACGAACTAATTGCCCAGCGAGACAAGGAAATTGCCCAGCGAATGCAAAATCTGGCCGAGCGCGATCGAATAATTGTCGAGCGCGACAAAGTAATTGCCGAGAGGGAAGCACTCCTAGAAACCTTGGCACAGCAACAAGCTCAACTCGAACAGCAACAAACTGTCTTGCAGCAACAAGTGCAAATTTTGGAACGCGACTTTCAGGCAATCCGCGAGGGTACAGTTGCCATCAGGCGCGGTCAAATTTTAGCTGCTGGCGTCGTTCGCATTATCGAACCCGGTATGGCAAGTGGCGCGATCGATCGGCTTTTGCAAGAAGCAAATAAAACCACCGTCGGACTGATGCAGCCGGAAAATACCAAGGTTAGGGACCAGGTTATTCAAATTACTAAAGCAGAAATCGATCAACTAATTAGTCAGATTAAAGACGGTCAAGACTACGTGGTGCGAATTGTCGCTGGTGCTAATTACCTGCGGGAAGAAAAGCTAATTAAGGTATTTGCAGAAGCAGAAATAAATCGAGTTGTGTTCCGGGCTGGAGATGTGATTGCAGGGGTTGCTGTCGATCCGGTGACTTTGACCGACGAACAGGTGCGGCAGCAGTTGCTGCAATTGATAGAAGCTTGTCAATTTCGCGCTCGCCTGATCGGTGTTGTCGGCGGTAGAGTCCAAGTGGCCGACAATCAGGTTGAAACTTTAGCTGGTTTTATCGAGCGGTTGCAGCAGTACGATAAACCGCTGGATGTTCAGGCGATCGCCGCAGATGTCACTTACATTGCCGGCCCGCTTAAAATAGATTTAGTTGCTCGTGAAAACGGAGCCGTTGTTTTCCGCACCGGACAACAACCACCGGGCGGCCCAGATGTGAAAGTTAAATAATAAGTGCGATCGACATATCGAATTTGAGCAAAAATTTTGGGCGATCGAATTACAATTTTGCTTGACTTTTTCGCGCCCTTGACATATCATTAAATCATGGGAATCCGTGCCGCCATATATATAGCAATCGTAGGGTGCGTCGCCACCAAAAATCTGGAAGCACCACCAACAATCTCACAGCGACGCACCGCACCCAATTAGTAGGGTGTGTCGCCACCAAAAATCTGGAAGCACCACCAATAATCTCACAGCGACGCACCGCACCGCTAAGAGAGCAAAGTAGAAAAACTAAGAATCGAACCCTGAGATATTGGCATCACAAAACAAAATTTTGCTCAATTAAAATGCAGGAGCGTGCGGTGTAATGTCAGAGAATCAAAATGAACCCAGAGAATATGATGCCGTCCGTGGCGGTCAAAATTCAATTCCTGTCAATGCTGCGGTACTGGGAGGCATAGCCGGTGTTAAAAGCCGATTAGCCTCACCCATTGTCGAAGTGAGAACCGCCGCACTCTCCGAAGCACTCAAATATGGAGAAGCTGGCTTAGATGTGATAATGCAAGCTTTGCAGGATGAATCAATGCAGGTGAAATGTGCTGCCTATTCACTGCTGAAATATCGAAACGAGGAAAAGATTCAACGACAGTTACAAAACTATTTTCCTACATTTGAATTTGAGGTCATCACAGTCGATGCTGACGGAACAGAAAACAGTCGCATAAAGTCTTTTGCTCATTACTTCCCTGAAGACTTAGGTGATGGAGTTGTACTAGACATGGTTTACATTCCTGGCGGCACATTTATGATGGGTTCGACAGCAACAGAATCAGCTAGGCTCGATAACGAACGTCCGCAGCATCAAGTAACAGTACCGACTTTTTATGTAGGAAAATACCCCATCACCCAAGCACAGTGGCAAGCAGTGATGGGAAATATTCCATCATTCTTTAGGGGTGAAAAAAGTCCTGTAGAAAGTGTAAACTGGCATGATGCTGTAGAATTCTGCCGGAAACTTTCTGAAAAAACAGGCAAGATTTATCGCTTACTTTCGGAATCTGAATGGGAATATGCTTGTCGCGCCGGAACTACAACACCTTTCTATTTTGGCGAGACAATTACCACAGATTTAGCTAATTATGATGGGAATTATCCCTTTGGTGGTGAACCGAAGGGACTTAATCGCGCACACACAATGGATGTGGGGAGTTTTCCTCCGAATCCCTTTGGACTTTATGATATGCACGGTGAGGTTTGGGAATGGTGCAGCGATAAGTGGCCCAGTAACGATGACGGCGCACCGACTGACGGAAGTTCTTCGGAAACTGGAACAAGTGATTACCGGGTGCTGCGTGGGGGTTCGTGTTGGTACCGTGCGGTCCATTGCCGTGCTGCAAGCCGCTACTTCCGCTCTGCGGGCAACTCGTACTTGGACGGGGGTTTTCGTGTTGCGGTTGCTTTGGCTGTCCCTTCCTCCCCGTCTTCCCTGTGAGGACTCTTCTCTACTCTTTAGCCCTTTAGCCCTTTTCCCTTTTTCCTCTTTACCCTTTTGCGTGCGTCAGCGCACTTTAATTTTTTTTTGCACTCATCTTTACACGCGATTCAAAATAGTAGGGTGCGTCGCCATCAGCAATTTGCAAATCAAATCGACAATCTCACAGCGACGCACCGCCTGCACAGGGGTGAGAGAAACCGGGTTTTTGCGCGGGGAGTCAAAGAAACCGGGTTTTTTCGATAAATTAAAACGGGGGAGTAAAGATTGTGGCAAAAACCAGGTTTCTGATTTTAGGCATTATATGGCCGCACGGATTCCCATGATGATATAATATGTCACTCCTGCAAAAAAGTCAAGCAAAATAAGTACGATCGCCCGCAAAGATTTTGAGACATTCAAGAATGCAAGTGCCAGATTAGATATAGGTTGGCGATGGGTTTCCTCGACTACAACAGCGCAACTACAAACTTATTAACACAGAACTCATAAATATGATTTTAGGTTTCGATCCGGGTAAAGACAAGTGCGGCATCGCCGTCATGGGTAGAGACAGAAGCGTCTGCTACCATCAAGTTGTGCAGTCGGAAGCAGCGATATCTACTATTCAATCTTTGTGCGAACAGTTTTCGATGGAGTTATTGGTGCTCGGAGATCAAACGACTTCTAAGAGTTGGAAACAAAAACTGACGCAGAGTTTGTCGCCTGCGCTCAAAATTGTTCAGGTGGACGAGAGGTACAGCAGTTTAGAAGCTAGGGAACGCTACTGGCAAATGTACCCTCCGACGGGCCTTTCTCGCTTGATTCCCCAGGGAATGCGGACGCCACCGAAGCCAGTAGATGATATAGTGGCGATCGTCCTAATTGAAAGATATTTGAACAAACAGTTGACAGTTGACAGTTGACAGCGAGGTTTTCAAGCAAGTTCTAAAAACTTTGGGTTTCGTGGGAAATCCTATTTTTTACTGGATCAGTTAAATCTAGCTAATCTTGTTGAACCATCCACACCAAGAATCCTAAAATGGTTTCCACCGGAAGCAGCGGATAATCGGTAAGGTCGATCGTCACTGTTGTTCCTGAAAGCTTGAGAAAACGCCATTGAGTGCCGCTGCTGATACAACCGTAAATAGTGGCGATCGGGTGTTCTGCTGCTTCGTTAAAGCGCTGTGCCGCTACCATTTCAGCAATACATTGACCGATACCTTCGTTCAGATCGGCTTTTTTTGCTTCCACAACTACGATCGCGGGTGCTTCTACGGTAAGCTGTTCGGGCGATCGGCTAATTAAAAAATCGACGTATCCGGTGAGCTCGCAACTGGGGTCAACATTGAATTCCCGTCCCGAAAATAAACTGATTTGGCGGTTCATCAAGCGCCGGACTTCTTGCAAAACTGGGTAGACAATGGCTTCCGATCTGGCTTTTTCTGAACCAACTGCGATCGTCCAAGGCAAATCTTCTAATTCGCTACTCAATCTCGGACTGGGATTAATTGATTCTACCTCCGGAAAAAACCGAGTTCCCTCCACGATAGTTAACTGAAAGTCTTTTTTAGCTCTAGTAATTGTGAATTGACTGTAAGGCATAATCCGATAGCTTTTTTGATAATACAGACTTTTATTCTTATAATTATGCCTAAATTTGAAAGAATCTGCAATTTGTTTGAGTTCAGCTAATAAAATGTACCCTAAATTAATCAGAGCGATCGTTGAATAACAGTGAGTGTTACTTGATGACAGCTTCGGTCAAAATTACCTTACCATTCTGCCGGACTTGTAGGCGTTGGGGGTTAATCGAGTAGATAATATTGCCGTTAGTCGCTTCATAACTTCCGTCATCACCTGCTGTTACTTGCATGACATTGATTTGGGTGCCATTTATTTTGCTGAGGCCGCGGTAAAAAATATCGCCTTCCTGGGTTTTGCAAATGTATATAGAAAAGTTGGGCGTTGCGAAAAATTGCACCATTTGATCCCTCGGACATCCCTCAACTTGAGCAATTTGCAGCGGTTGATTATTGCCCAAAGTGTTGGGTGCGGGTTGATTTAGTGCAGTTGCTTCTGCTGAGGCTGTCAAAAAGCCGTGAAGCGAAGCTATCCCGAAGGGAATCGCACTAATGCCTGCCATAACTAGAACTACTTCTTTAATGCCCTTAACTGTATCTTTATAAAACATCTTGTCACTCCTGGCTTTAACTATATAATTACATCTTAAGCGATATTTGCTGGATATTAATAATATTTAATATCAGAGGTGAGAGGTGCAGGGAAAAGGGTACACCGTCGGTTTAAGTAAGGTGCCAACTGTGCACCCTACACCAGTGAAAATACATAAGTATGTCAATGCGATCGCAGGAAAGCAATCTCTTGTATTTATGACATTTTTAAGGTTTTATGACTTGTCCACGCCGATCTGAGAAACCGGGTTTCTTCATATATTTCTCGTTACTAAACCTTTGATTTTCGTAGAAACCGGGAATAAGCGCCCCCATGTCGCGAACTGACTCTGTTATATCAATTCCGGTTGCATTGGAATGATTAAACCGCAGAGAACGCAGAGAACGCAGAGTCAGAGAACAGAGAGATGAATACAGGACGATGAAGGGCGGATTTGATATTACACGGTAATGTTTATTTACGCTTAGCTATTTATTGAATAATAAAAAGGGAAACAGAAAACACATTTTTTCTTCCATTTCCCCTTTTTTCACGGACGGTCGTCCTGACTGCGAACCTGGTAATTAATTAACGGCTGCCAACTGTTTATCTTTGATTTCCACCGGCGCGGTTAATGCCTCTTCCAAATCCGCACAGCCGAGTTTTTCCTCCAAAATTGCCATCACTTCGCGACCGAAATCATTGGAATTCCGCTGCCAAGCTTCTAAACAAATTTGTCCGAAAAACGAACCCAAAGGTTCGGGATTCCATAGCAATTTGCGCGCTGTCCAAGGCATCAAACTCATGGGATCGTAACCAGGTTGCAGAATATCCTTCTTAAAGGCGTATTCTTCTAAAATAGTGTGCGGCTGCAACCCGATAAAGAAAATCGCAGGTTCTACTTTATCGGCTCCGAAAATCCGCTCTAATTCTCGGTGATAAGCAATAGTTTGCCGGATGGTTTCAAAGGTTTCGTCAATGACGTTAAACGAGTAATTAACGGAAACCACATCGTTGTAACCTGCTGCTTTTAAATCGCGACAATTTTCCAAAACTACTCGCAAGTTGTAGCCCATCCGCATTTTGCGAACCAGTTCCTGGGAACCGCTGGTGATGCCGATTTCAAAGTAATTCATCCCCGTTTTTACCATCAAATCGCACAACTCTGGTGTGAGATTATCCGCACGGATGTAAGCGGCCCAGTGTATGTCAGTCATGCCGGCGGCGATGATTTTTTGCAATAATTCAACTGCATCATCAATGAATTTGCGTGCTGGGATAAATTGAGCGTCGGTAAACCAGAAATTGCGGATACCTCGATCGTACAATTGCCGAATCTCCGCCACCACCTCATCCGCCGGATTGATCCGCACTTGCTTCCCTTCAATCACCGTATAAATGCAGTAACAGCAATTGTGAGGACAGCCGCGCTTGGTTTGCACTCCCACGTAGAAGTCCATATCCTGTAGATAATAGGAAAATTCCGGCCAAATCGTTTCGATGTAGTTATAGTCGCAAGCACTTTTCTCGATGTTGGCTGGCTTTTCGTGAATTAGCTTCGCGCGCGGCACGGTTTCTCCCACCACATAACACCTTTCCTCGGCCAAATCTTCGCCCTTAATCAACTTCTCCAGCAAAGCTTCGCCTTCCCCCACCGAAACCACAGTTCCCGTGGGCAAACTGCGACCCAACTGCTCGTAAAACACGCTCACAGCACCGCCTCCGACCACTGCACGAGCTTCGGGGCGGTATTTCCGGGCCCGCTTCAATCCGCGCTTAATCAGTCCCAAATTGCGCCAGAGTTCGGTGTAGTAAGACGCGGCTAAACGCAGTCCTCCGAGTGCTCCCCGGAACTTGATCAGCGGATTTTTGGCGTAGTAAAACTCGAAGGCATTTTGCAACGGGTTGCCGCCTCTGCCGCCCACGGGCGCGTAAATTTGAATGTCCCGCCAAGAGAAAACCAGCAGAGTCGGCTTAAACTCGTCTATGCTGGCATCCAAAGCTTTAGCGAAATCCAGGGGGGGTACGGCACCTAAATCAAAAATGCGTTGTTCGACATCGGGAAACAGCTTGTGTACGTGATCCGAAAGATACACAACTCCGATCGGGAAAATCGGATTGCAAGGGAGGCGAACGTACAGGACTCGGTTTTCTCGGTTTTCCATGATTGCCATATCCTAAAGTGGAACTTTTTCAGCTATGTTAATATTCTTTTAATATAACTTTACAATATGTCTAATTTTCGCAATTTGACATTAAATATTCTTAAATTTTTTAAAACTGGCTAAAAGCCGAGCTTGTTGGTGTCGATCGGCGAGAGCAGCAGAAAAAAGCTAATTTTTAAGCAAATACAGCGTAGATTGACCGAATATTTAACCAGGGGGTCAAAAAAAGTATAATTTTACGAATAAATTTTAATTTAAGTTCGATCGGTCTCTCATGTATTAGGGAGTTGGTAGTCGGCTTTACAGTAGGCGGGATCGCCTAGTGTTAGCCTGAGAAGATAACTAAAACTTTTAGGCAAGGCTCCCTCAGCAGTTATGGCTCAAATTCTTGACCCCGTACCCTCAGACACCGACAGCAAGATTCTGTGCTGCTACGTCAACGCCACCAGTCAGATTCAGATTGCTCGCATCGCCAACATTCCTAACTGGTACTTTGAACGAGTAGTTTTTCCCGGACAGCGCTTAGTGTTTGAAGCGATGCCCGCTGCAGCATTGGAAATTCACACCGGGATGATGGCCAGTGCAATTTTGTCGGATAAAATTCCTTGCGATCGCTTGCAGATTAACGAAGGCCCCTATTCAAACGTCCATCCTAGCAGATCCCCAGAGGCTGTTCAGGGCGATCGAACAATCATGGCCGGCCGCCCCAAATCCCGAGAAATCTCAGAACCTTTGACTGTACCGGCACTAACCGCCGTCGATTAATCGGAGTTGTGAGTTTTGAGTTATATAATTGTCAGTTAATTGATAACTCCGCGCTCAAAATTCCAACTTCTGCAAAGCGGTAAAAACTCAACAGTTAAGAATCAAAGTTTCTGAAATGAATTTTAGATCAAAACTCACAACTGCAAATATTGTCCGGTTTTTCGTATTTCCCTGAGTGTGCTTGGCTGCCTCGACAACTGTGCAAAAATATCATTAAACAGCTTCTCGACTTTCAGCCATGTCAGCACAACCTATTGCTTCTTCCCCATCTTCTGCCCCAGTATTTGAGCCGGCGGTATTCCGGCTTTCTCCCCTGATTAGAATCACGCTGTTGAGTTTGTACACAGCCCTGACAATTCCCTTGCCTTTTTTGTCGGAAGTAACGAAAGCAGCCGTTCCTCCCGCCGCACTCTGGGCAGGAATTGTTGTCGGGGCTGTGGGCCTTTACGGCGTGCTCAGTGAAAGGGTAATTTTGAGCGAGGAAGGGATTGAAGTCACATATCCCAAGTGGTTTCCGCGTTTGTTTCGCAAGGGTTGGTCGCTACCTTGGACTGAGGTAAAAGCTCTCAAACCTCGATCGACCGGTCAAGGAGGTTTAGTTTACTATTTTTTGAGTCATTCGGGTGAAGGTTATTTGTTGCCAATGCGAGTGGCTGGATTTGGTAAATTAGTCGGTTTGGTGGAAGCAAAAACAGGTATTGATACTAGAGATGTCCGCCCTTTGTCGCAGCCTTGGATGTATCTTATTTTGCTGGGATGTACGCTGCTTCTGCTGTTGGTAGATACGTGGACTATTGTCACGGCGATCGGGCTTAAAGGCAATCTGTAATATTATCTCCGCTACAACTCACATCTTGCACCATTCTCGCTTAACAGGCTTTTCGGCCTGTTCCACAAGAAAATTCAGTCTTTGTGGAACAGGCCGAAAAGCCTGTTCATAAAAAGGTAAGGATTCAGGTCTAAAAACTTGCGGCTCCAACGCTTGTCTGGCAAGGGTTTTAGGGCAAAATAAGGGTTTTTGTCTTTCGTGGTTAATTGTCAATAAACGAGGAGAAGTGACAGTTTTTCGTGGTTTATTGAGAATAGAGATTGATTTAGTATCAAGCTCCATATCTAAAGTCTTTGCCCAGCAAGGAGTTTACTGACCTGAATCCTTACATAAAAAGCTTATTGAGAATGATGCAACATCTCCGGTACAAGAACCGTTATAGAGTTGGTAGTGAAGACTTCAGTCCTCATAAAACTTGCTCGGATTATTGACTCTTATTAGAAATCAATAACATTTTTTCTGATTTTATAAGATCGATTTCTATTATTTTTGATTCAGCCTCGACTTATTTTTAAGTTGCCTCCAAGACTAAAAAGCTAGTTGCCTGTCCGAACTCAAAACATATTTTTTGTTTGTGGTGAACATTCTTGTTTAATTTTGTTTCTAGCGAACTTTTTGGGAGACAATTTGGCCAATATTATTAAGTTTTTATAAAAAAAGTTACCACTAAAAGTAATTGGTATAAGATAAACATCATTAAATTTTAGGGGATTCGACTTTCCTAAAAGAACCTTTCCAGCAAAAACTAATTTTATATTAGAATTAGTTTTGGTTTACCATGTATCTTTTTCATTAAATTCACGATGTGATGTGAATGTAAATAGTTATTAACGCATTTAATCTCATTGCTGAATAGCTCGACTAAAAGCTGGCAAATGTAGCGTGAATATATCTAGCAATTCCCAGCAAGTATAAGCGTTACAGCTTAGCTATGAATTCCTCTTAAATACTTTTAGTGAGAACATAGAGAATGAGTACCCAAAAGTCATTGTTTATACCTCGGCGTCAAGTAATTCGTGGGATTTTATCTACTACAGCGTTTGCAGTCACCTCGCGCCTTTGGACTGGATGTACTCCTGCTAAAGAGGTTCAAGCAAACTCCCCTGGAAAAGATAAGCCAATTGTGATGGGATTTATTTATGTTGGCCCCAAAGATGACTACGGCTACAATCAAGCCCAAGCCGAAGGGAACGCTGGGGTTTCAAAATTAGCCTGGGTAAAAACCGTAGAGGAAGCAAATGTTCCTGAAACTACGGCGGTACAAGAAACCATGAGGAACATGATCGAACAGGATGGGGCAACGGTTCTGTTCCCTACGTCCTTCGGGTACTTTGACCCCCATATTCTGAAACTGGCAAAGGATTACCCGGAGGTGCAATTCTTCCACTGCGGTGGACTTTATCAGGAAGGTAAGCATCCAAATAACGTTGGCAGCTATTTTGGCTACATTGATGAGGGTGAGTACGTAGCAGGCATTGTTGCCGCCCACGCTTCCAAAACCGGAAAATTAGGATTTATTGCTGCTAAACCCATACCGCAAGTATTACGCAATATCAATAGCTTTACATTAGGGGCACGTAGCATTAAGCCAGAAGTTACAACTCAGGTGATTTTTACAGGAGATTGGTCTTTGCCTGTTAAAGAAGCTGATGCTGCTAATAGTATGGCTGACCAGGGTGTTGATGTAATTACCTGTCACGTAGATAGCCCCAAAGTGGTGATAGAAACGGCTGAGAAACGAGGCATTTTCTGTACTGGCTACCATGCGAGTCAAGCCCAACTTGCGCCCAAGGGATATTTAACAGGTGCCGAGTGGGACTGGACGAATGTCTATTCTAAGTATGCTGAAATGCTTAATGCTGGCAAGACGCTAATGAACGGAGGCATTCCCCATTTAGTACGTGGTGGTTTGAAGGATGGTTTTTTGAAGCTGTCGCCCTACGGTAGCGCCGTAACGGCCGAAGCGCAAAAGGATGCTGATGCTGCTAAGAGTAAGTTTCTTGATGGCAGCATGGTCATTTATAAGGGGGAAATAAAAGATAACACCGGGAAAGTTGTGATTGCTGAAGGTAAGGATTACAAGCAGCAAGACGCAGAACTAGAAAAGATGAATTGGCTGGCATCAGGCGTCATCGGCAAAGTTACGAGTTAATTAGGATCGCGAATTAAATAATTTACACTCTTGAAAGTGGGGAGTAGGGGTTGGGCACTCTTAGCCCGCCCTTTCTGGACGGGCGGGACGCCCATCCCACAAGAACCATCACGCATTGTAAGTTATTTAATTCTCATTCCTAAGAAAGTATTTCACGCCCGTCGGCAACTGCTATACAAGCAAGTTTTTCATTCAACACTCATCATTTTCTTAGTAATTCATCTTTTATTCTGATGATGATTAACCGTCAAAACTGGCGTACAACTTTGGAAGCGGTTGGTATCCCGATCGCCGCCATCCTCTTCTCATTGGTATTGTTTGGAATTTTTTGTGCTGCGGCTGGATCTAATCCCTTTGCTGTCTATGCCTCAATCTACAAAGCAGCGTTTGGCAGTTGGCATTCATTCCAAAACACCCTGATCAGGGCTGCACCGTTGATGTTGAGTTCCCTGTGTACGGCTTTGCCTGCGCGTTTGGGGTTGGTGATTATCGGCAACGAAGGCGCTTTAGTAGTTGGGGGTCTGGGGGCTGTAGCCACTGGACTGGCTTTATCTTCTGCACCGCCGACGTTAGTCCAAATTGCAATGGCGCTGGCAGGAATTGTCTGTGGAGGTGTGTGGATTGGTGCAGTGGGAGCTTTGCGCTATTACCGGGCAGTGAATGAGACAATTAGCAGCTTGTTGTTGAACTATATTGCGATCGCCCTGCTGAATCATTTAGTCGGCGGCGTGATGCGTGACCCCAGCAGTGTCAATAAAATTTCTAGTTACCCGATTCCTGATGTGAATATGTTAGGAAATATTCCAGGAACCCGCGTTCACTACGGTCTAATTTATGGGTTGGTTGCTTGTGCGATCGCCTACTTCCTGATCCAACGTACTACATTTGGCTTTGCAGCGCGGACAGCAGGAGGCAACATCCGCGCTGCTCGAATTGCCGGACTTCCTGTCGGCAAGTTGACAATGGCAATCTGTTTCTTAGCTGGCTCTTGTGCGGGTTTGGCAGGCATGGTGGAAGTCGCAGCCGTGCATGGTCGAGCTAACGAATCACTTAATGCTAACTATGGCTACAGCGGTATCTTAGTCGCATTCATTGCTCGACACAACCCTCTTGCTGCAACTATTGTGGCAATTCTGCTTGGCGGCATTCTTGCTAGTGGTGGCATCTTGCAACGGGCACATGGACTGCCCGATGCAACGGTTTTAGTGTTCCAAGGGTTAGTCTTTTTGGTAGTTCTGTATAGCGAATCGCTCTACGGACGTTTGCCATTTTTCAAAGAACGGTCAACCGATAGCCCTCAGCAACCACCTTCTAGCGAGCAGCCATCAGTAGCCACTGTCTAACTAAGCAATACGTTAAGCCAAAATCTCAAATCGGAGGAATCCACAATGGCAGCAGAAGTATTAGGTTGGTGGGGAGTACCTTTAGGTATCTTGGCAGGAACTTTGCGGGGTAGCGCTCCATTTTTGTTCGTCAGTTTGGGCGAATGCCTAACTGAAAAAAGCGGCAAGATTAATTTGGGCTTAGAAGGGACACTGTTAACGGGTGCGATGAGTGCCTATGCTATTTCTTATCAGACTGGATCGCCTTGGTTAGGTGTTTTAGCCGCTGGTTTAGCGGGCATGGTACTAGGTTGTATCCACGCTTGGCTGTGCATACAACCAAAAGTAAATGACATTGCCGTAGGCATCGCCATGATTATTTTTGGTAGCGGCATTGCTTTCTTTTTTGGCAAACCTTTTATTCAACCAAGTGCCACCCAGTTGCCTAGTTTACCTCTGGGTGCTTGGAGTCATCTGCCTCCGGTGCAATCAGCGCTACAAATTTGTCCCCTATTTTTGTTAGGTGTAGCGATCGCCCCTCTAATGCAGTGGTTCTTTAAATCAACTCGCTGGGGGTTATTTATTCGTGCAGTTGGGGATAGTCCAGATGCTGCCAAAGCAATGGGAATCTCGATTAATAAAGTTCGTATGCTCTGCATTATCGCGGGCAGTTTCTTAGCTGGAATTGGTGGTGCTTATTTATCCCTTTACTATCCCGGTAGTTGGACAGAACGCATCTCTAGTGGTCAAGGACTGATGGCGGTAGCGCTGGTAATTTTTGCCCGTTGGAATCCTGTACAGTGCTTATACGCCTCGTTGCTATTTGGGGGGGCGCAGGCGATCGGCCCCGCTTTGCAATCAGTAGGGGTCGATTCCTATTACTACTTATTCAATGCTTCGCCCTACATCCTGACGCTGGCGATCATGATTATTACTTGTTCGCCGAAACGAACTTTGACCGGCGCGCCTGGATCTTTAGGAACTAGCACATAAAACAGGAATTTATCGCAAGGAAGAAAACATGGGACGTTTTGTAGAAGCTGAACCATATCCTTATCCTTACAATGGCGATTTGCGCCCAGAAAATACGGTGCTGCTGATAATTGATATGCAAATTGATTTCTGCGGCATTGGTGGATATGTTGATAAGATGGGCTACGACTTGTCACTGACTCGCGCTCCTATTGAGCCAATCAAGCAAGTCTTAGAAGTGGCACGGGCGAAGCACTTCCATATCATGCACACCCGCGAAGGACACCGCCCCGACTTAGCAGATTTACCAGAAAACAAGCAGTGGCGATCGCGCCAAATTAACGCCGGAATTGGCGATCCCGGCCCCTGCGGTAGAATTCTCGTTCGAGGCGAAGCAGGATGGGAAATCATTCCAGAACTCGCGCCTTTGCCTGGAGAAGCGGTGATTGACAAGCCTGGAAAAGGCTCTTTCTATGCTACGGATCTAGATCTGTTACTGAAACGTAAGGGCATTCAAAATATTGTTTTGGCTGGCATTACAACCGATGTCTGCGTCCATACCACAATGCGAGATGCAAACGATCGCGGTTATGAATGTTTGCTCTTATCTGACTGTACAGGCGCAACAGATTATGGCAACCATTTGGCGGCACTTAAGATGATCCAGATGCAGGGAGGAGTGTTTGGAACTGTTGCTGATTCAGAAGCATTTATCAAAGCTTTAAGTGTTTAATTTTGAGGAAACAAAAAGTAAATAGTTCAAGCATTGAAATGAATCCCGCCATCTAACTAAATAATCAAATCTCATAAATAGCCGATGAAATGAAAACTTGACAGGAGATAAAAACATGACAGAAGTGAAAGACTCTCTACCCAAAAACTCAGCACTAAATACTCAAAATTATCTAGACACTCAAAACTCAAACTTCACAACTCAAAAGTTTCTGCAACCACCCGAACTAGAGGTGGTTAACATGACTAAGCGGTTTGGCACGATGACTGCACTTGATAACTTCTCGATGACGCTAAAACCAGGGACGTTTCATGCTTTGCTGGGCGAGAACGGAGCAGGCAAAAGTACCCTTGTTAAATGTGTCATGGGTTTCTATACTCCTACTTCAGGCCAAGTTTTGATTGATGGACAGGAAAGCACGATCGCAAGTCCTCGCGATGCTCATAAGTATGGCATTGGCATGGTTTACCAGCACTTCACCTCTGTGCCTGCGATGACTGTAGCCGAAAATCTGGTTTTGTCCCGCTTTGATAGCCCAAATTTGATTAACTGGAAAGCCGAGTATGAGCGGTTAAAGGCTTTTATGAAAACTGCTCCTTTCCAAGTTCCTCTAGATACTCCGGTCTTTCAATTAGCTGCGGGGGAAAAACAAAAGCTAGAAATTCTTAAACAGATATATCTTCAGAGTCGGATCTTGATTCTGGACGAACCTACTTCGGTGCTGACTCCGCAGGAAGCGGATGAGGTTTTAGGTTTACTGCGCGCAGAAGTTACTGCCGGAAGATTAAGCGTCTTAATTATCAGTCACAAATTCCGGGAAGTGATGGCGTTTTGCGATAGCATTACGGTGCTGCGTAAAGGAAAGTTTGCAGGTCAGGGTTTGGTAAAGGATCTGACTGTCTCGGATATGTCGGAAATGATGATGGGTGAAAGGCGTGAGCCAAAACAAGTTGAAAAGATAGCCCCCCCAACGACTATTCCTATTCTTGAAGTTAAAGACCTTCATGCCAATAAAGACAACGGTATGGAGGTATTGACAGGAATAAATCTCACAGTTCACAGTGGCGAAATTGTTGGGATTGCAGGTATCTCTGGCAATGGTCAGCGGGAACTGGTGGAGGTGTTGGCAGGTCAGCGTTCTGCTACAGGTGGAGATGTGCTGGTTAATGGCGAAGTTTATACAGCAACACGAGCCGAGATGTTTAAACATCAGGTCTTCGCACTACCAGAAGAACCCCTTCATAATGCTTGTGTGCCACACATGAGTGTGGCAGAAAATTTAGCCCTGCGGACGTTTGACCGCCCTCCCCAAGCTAAAGCAAGTATCTTACTCATCCTCAAAGAAATTAGACAGGCGGCTCAAAGCTTAATTAATACTTTCAAAATAAAAACGCCTTCGCCAGATACCCCTATCGGCAATCTGTCGGGGGGAAATGTACAGCGCACAGTATTAGCGCGGGAACTCTCTTCCGAACATATTAGGTTACTAATTGCCGCTAATCCTTGCTTTGGTCTAGATTTTGCTGCTGTGGAGTACATTCACGGTCAGATTATTGAGGCTCGCAACCGAGGTGTAGCTGTGTTATTGGTGAGCGAAGATTTAGATGAACTGCTGAAATTGTCCGATCGAATTCTAGTAATAAGTGGCGGGAATTTTACTTATGAAAGTACGATCGCAGATGCAGATTTTGTTCAGATCGGTAAGAGTATGGCAGGACACTAATCAATTTGGGAATACCTATGACTGAACTACTGAACAAAACTTTGCTCCTTAAGGATTTACCTAATATCGCCGCGTGGCAGAATGAGTTGGCTTGGCAACCATTTCGTGATGGGGTGGAAATCTACCGACTTTATGGTGACAACACAAGTGGATCGGCTGCTGCTCTACTGCGGTATCAGCCGGGAGCGAGTGTCCCAAGGCACACGCATACTGGTTTTGAACATATTTACGTACTAACTGGATCGCAAACTGACCAAAATGGCGAACACAAAGCCGGAACTTTTGTGATTAATCCCCCTAACAGTAATCACAGTGTTGTCAGTCAAGCTGGTTGCATAGTTCTAGTAATTTGGGAAAAACCGATATCATTATGGTCTTAATATCTGCTCAACCTTATGATTATGAACTGCCAGCCTCTGGCGGTGTGGCTTTAGTCATCATCGATATGCAGCGAGATTTTTTGGAGCTTGGGGGATTTGGTGAAGCTTTAGGCAATGATGTCAGCCAACTACGGGCGATCGTGCCAACGGTAAAGCTGTTGTTAGAGGCATTTCGCGATCGCCATCTCCCTATTGTTCACACTATTGAAGGTCATCAACCTGACCTTTCTGATTGTCCTCCCTCTAAGCAAAAGCGGGGTCAAAGTACACTAAAAATTGGCGATCGAGGCCCGATGGGACGAATTTTAATTTTGGGTGAGCCGGGGAATTCAATTATCTCAGAATTGACACCTATGCCTGATGAAATAGTAATTAATAAACCAGGCAAGGGCGCTTTTTATCACACTAATTTGGAATTAATTCTTCGTGAAAAAGCGATTACTCACCTAATTTTTACTGGAGTCACGACTGAGGTTTGCGTTCAAACAACTATGCGTGAGGCTAACGATCGGGGGTTTGAATGTTTACTTGTTGAGGATGCTACAGCCAGCTACTTTCCAGAATTTAAACAGAGTGCGATCGATATGATTCGCGCCCAAGGCGGTATTATTGGTTGGACTGCAAAGGCTGAAGTAGTAATACAAGCTTTGGAAAAATCGCAGTCTTAAATTTAAAAACTGTCGGCTATCCCGGATGTTTGGGGTACAAACCAGTGGCTGATATATTTTTTCGTAACCGGCTTTCCGGCCTGTTCCACAAAGAAGAGACCTCTGGGTTTGGGGTGGCTTGTCACCCCTCCAGATGTGGAACATTTTATTATCAAACACGCGCAAAAAAGAAAAACCCGGTTTCTTTAAGAAGCCGAGTTTTTGCATATTCTATTGTTTCTTTAAACTACTTAACTTCAGCAGATCGCCGACTGTTAGGTGATTCGTAGTAAACTCCAGAACCTGTATCGGAGACAAAATGACAATCCCAGTAAGAGCGAATAAAGCTCTTCCAAACTGGATCGGTTGACTTGCGATAATAATCGCCCAACACTGGTTTAATTGCTTCCGTTGCTTCCTTCAAGTGATAGTGCGGCATTGTCGAGAAAATGTGGTGGGCTACGTGGGTGCCGATATCGTGATGGATGGAATTGATGATTCCGTAGTCGCGATCGATCGTAGACAATGCACCTTTCAAGAAATACCAATCATCTCCGCGGTACCAAGGAATATCCGCCTCAGTGTGGTGCAGGAATGTTACCAAATCCAGCCACATCACGAACACTACATAGGGAACCAAGTAGAACTTGAGTAAAAACAGCCAACCAAACTGATAGGTTAGCGCGCCTAAAAAGCCTACCATCAGTACCAAGGATGCGGAACTTGTCAACACATCCCATTTTTCGGAGGGACGGAAAATCGGGCTACCGGGCATGAAGTGAGAACCTACCCGATCGGGCGATCGCCGAAATAGATAAATTGGGTAGGCAAATAACATCAAATAAAAGCGTCCTAGCTTTTCGTACCAAGGCATTTGATTGTATTTGCTTTCCGATACCGGATACCAGCTTTCATCGTTATCTAAGCTGCCTGTATTTGCGTGGTGGGTTCTGTGACTAATCCGCCAACCGTGGAAGGGCACGAGAATTGGAGCGTGGGAAAGGTGTCCGATCAGGTTGTTGAGCCATTTGCTCTTAGAAAATGAACCGTGTCCGCAGTCGTGGCCCACTACAAACAATGCCCAAAACATGGTTCCTTGCATCAACCAAAAGATTGGATAAAAGAGCCAGGAATCGAGGGTGTAGGCGATCGCATACAAACCTGCGATGATGCCAATATCTAAAAAGAAATAAGCCAGAGATTTCCATGCCGAGGGCTCAAAACAGTGGGCTGGAATGGCTGCCTTGATATCAGCAAGAGTAAAAGGTAACTCTGTTGTACGAGAGGATGAGCCTGGATTGCTCGCGGGATTGAGAACAGTATTTGATTGCACGAAGTTTCCGATTTAAGCTGACTTGAGAAACCGCATTCCGCCTTCTTTTAACAGTCAATCGATTTTAGATTTTAGATTTTAGATTTTAGATTCACTCCACAGATGAATCTGGGGGGTTAACTAATATCTAAATTTTTTGGCTCTCCCGGACAGGAGTCGGGGGGTTGTATCCCCTATGCAGGTGAGGTAACATTCAACCTGCAAGGAGCCATATTTTTACTCTGCAAGGGTTTCTAAAGTTATTTAGTTCGCATGAATAGCCCGTCCGCGATTCTCAAGCAAGTTGGCTTGTCGAATACTTGTGTCGGAAAAATTAGTGCGATCGACCCTGTTATCTGAAAAAATCTCATGTGCCCGTTGTTGGTGCGAAATGCGACTTCCATCTGAGAGTGGACATCTGGAGGAACTACCTCCAGTCTGCAGGTAGCATACAGCGTTTCGAGCAGGAATTGTGAACGAGAGTGTAGGGAAAAACCATCGATTTTAGATTGGCGATTTTAGATTCAAGCACAAGTCTCAAATCTCCAATCTCCAATCTCCAATCCGAGTGTTGGGTTTCACACAAGTGGTGCCCAAGCGACTGTTTACTACAGTTCACCAATTCTGCAAGAATTGCTAAAGCTAAGTTAATGTAACATTTCTACACACATTCTGGCAATGACTTACCAGAAAAACTTGAAAATCCCTAAATTGCGGAAAGTGACGGGCGATCGCTTTCTCGCTTTTGGATTTTCTAGGTTGCAGCTTTTTCTAATATGAGCTTAGACCGTTTTACCATTTCTGGAACGTCGATCGGATAATCACCAGTGAAACACGCCGAACAAAAACTCATCGGGTCTTCGTTAGTCGCCTTCAGCATTCCATCCCAACTCAAGAAAGCCAAAGAATCTACCCCTATTTGGATGCCGATTTCTGCGACTGACTTAGTAGCAGCAATCAACTGATCTTGATTGTCGGTGTCGATCCCGTAGAAACACGGATGAGTCACCGGTGGCGAAGAAATTCTCATGTGAACTGCGGTTGCGCCAGCATCCCGCAAGGCTTTGACGATTTTGCGACTGGTTGTACCGCGCACGATCGAATCATCGATAATAATTACCCGCTTCCCTTCCAAGACATCTTTGAGAGGGTTGAGTTTCATGCGGATTCCTGACTCGCGCATTGTCTGAGTCGGTTGAATAAAAGTGCGCCCCACGTAGCGGTTTTTAATCAATCCTTCGGCGTAAGGAATGCCGGAAGCTTGAGAAAAGCCGATCGCCGCCGGGATTCCAGAATCGGGAACCCCGATCACTATATCAGCATCAGCCGGAGATTCTGCTGCCAACAAACGCCCGATCCGCAGTCGGTAGCTGTACAAACTTTCACCTTCCATCTGGCTATCGGGGCGAGCAAAATAGATCATTTCAAAGATGCAAAGTTTGCGCTTCTGCTGCTGACTCCAGTGGAAGGAAGCCATACCTTCCTCTGTAATCCAAACTAATTCCCCCGGTTCTACGTCCCGCAAAAATTCAGCACCGATAATATCCAAGCCACAAGTTTCCGATGCTAAAACGTATCGTACCGGAGTTGTGGGGAGGATGCCAATTACCAGCGGGCGGACGCCCTGGGGGTCGCGGACTCCCATCACGCCTTTGGGAGTGGCGATCGTCAAACTAAAGGCTCCTTGGCACATAGCAAACGCACTGATCGCTGCTTCCAGCCAGTCTTTGCCCTTGTCTACCTCGGAACCGATCGCCACGGCGATCGCCTCTGAATCCGTCGTGCTCACAAATTCGCACTTCCGAGACAGCAATTCTTCCCGCAATTCTTTTGTATTGACAAGATTCCCGTTATGTGCCAATGCCAGACTTCCCAAACGAGTTTCGACAACCACAGGCTGAGCGTTGACCACGCGCGACGAGCCGGTAGTAGAGTAGCGAGTGTGTCCTACGGCTAAGTTACCGGGCAAGTGACCTAAACTCGATTCGTTGAAGACTTGGGAAACCAGTCCCATATCTTTGTGCAGGTGTACTTTTTCACCGTCAAAGGTGGCAATCCCTGCTGATTCCTGACCCCGGTGCTGCAAGGCATACAAACCGAAGTAGGTCAACTTGGCGACATCTTCACCCGGTGCGTAGATACCGAAAACGCCACAAGCTTCCTCGGGCTTGTCGGGTTTGCTAGAATGCTCGTCAGCCGCGAAGGAATGGTTGGGAATCATAGATGGGTGGGTTCCTAATGGGGAAGGTGGGTTAGGGGGACAGTTTCAGCGGGAAATCTTGTTTGCGAAGGCGTCGCATAACTTAACATTCCCTTAATCTTGCCACGGATCTGTCATTATTTCCAACTCGTGTAGCATTTCAGACAGAAGCGATGCGGCGTTCAATGGCATTGTAGTATCGATCGCCCCCTGATCCTATATTAACCTTGATTAATTGTGGGCGAGGGATTCGGCGATTGAAAAATACTGTTGGCGAATTCACCAAGGGTGTTACCCCTCACATCACGAATGCAGCATTTTCTTTCGTTCTGGCTACTTAATAGCTATATGGTTAATTAAATATTTAGTCCAAAGCCACTATTTTTAGGGGGTAAGGGGTGAAACAATTTTTAAATTCGCCAGCAGTCTCTTGAAATCGCTTAAAAGTAAAACTCTCGTCTCAGGAGAGGGGAACGAAGAGATAGGCGATCGTGCAATGGAAAATAAATTAGAAACTTGCTTGATGGGCTTTTTCAAATATTAGGATTTAAGGGCGATCGAGCTTGACTTTTCTGTGAGATTGACATACTATATTATCATGGGAATCTGTGCGACCATGTAATGTCAATTTTGGGCGCGATCGAGTATTAAGTAATCTCGACAGGAGTTAACGGTGGGATGGAGAGTTTGCAGCCTGAAAAATTTTCCTACTCTACAAAGTCAATCAGCTTCATCTCCTGACAAAACTTCCTCTAAATCTCTCGCGGCGTGCAGAATTCTCACTACCTTAATATAGTTATCAAAAGACAGATAGAAAATCAGATAATTCTCAAAACCCCTAACTGACAATCTTCGCAAACCCTCCAACCGTGGATTTTGAACCGGATACAGGCGACCCATTCCCGACATTTGAGCCAATCTCGCAAAGGTCTGACGTGCTGCATCAAAAAAACGCAATGCAGCATCAAGATTATTTTGAGCAATATAAGCAAAATTTTCGTCTAAATCTTGACTCGCTCTTGGTGTAATGACAATCCGTTTAGTCATTGCTGCTGTGGGTCAAGTTTCTGCACCAACTGAGCCCGTTTTTGCTCCCACCAATCATCGGTAATCTCTAGAGAATTGCCACTATCCAAACCAGCCAACAATAACGACTCAACCCGCGCGGATCTTGCTTGTTCTTGGCGAATTAGGTGCAAGATGTATTCCGCTGCATTACTGTAGCCTCCGATTGCCACTTGTTCGTTAATAAAATTTTGAATTGAATCGGGAAGAGGAAGATTGAGGGTCATATTTTTTATCCTTCCTGATGTGTGACCTTGGCATATTTTAACGAAAATAAACCAGGTTTGATCGATTTCCGTTATTGTAGGGTGCGTCGCTGCGAGATTTAAGGGTGGAATTTACAAATTTGAGATGGCGACGCACCTGACTGACTCTCGCGGTGCGTCGCTGCGAGATTGTCGATCGAACTTGTAGATTGTTTCGGGCGACGCACCCTACGGCTTCAACCGGCTACGCGGAAACCAAAGCCACGCGAAAACCGATGTCCGAGTAACCATCGCCCGCCAAATTGCTAAGACGATACGCACTGCGACAATTCACCGCAGCGTCCTTCCAGGAACCGCCACACCGCACCCGGCGATCGCTTCGATCGTTATCGAGATCACTGCACCATTCCCAAACATTTCCGTGCATATCATAAAGTCCAAAAGCATTGGGTAAAAAATTCCCGACATCAGTTGTTTGTTTGCGGTAAAGTCCCTTCGATGCCCCAGCGTAGGGATTATTGCCATTATAATTAACTAAATCTGGGGTAATTGTTTCACCAAAATAGAAAGGTGTTTTAGTTCCGGCGCGGCAAGCATATTCCCATTCCGCTTCTGAAGGTAAGCGATAAGTCTTGCCTGTTTTTTTAGAAAGCCGCTTGCAGAATTCCACAGCGTCATTCCAGCTTACTTTTTCGACAGGAAGTTTCGCACCTTTGAACTCAGAAGGGTTATTTCCCATCACCGCTTGGTATTGTTCTTGAGTGATCTCATATTTACCCATAAAAAAAGCAGGGATATTCACGGTACGCTGCGGCCCTTCATAACTACTTCGTCCGGCTTCCGTATCGGGCGAACCCATCACAAAACTGCCACCAGGAATTGCTACCATGTCTAGAGTAATACCATTCCCCATATTTTCTATAAAAGCCTGTGCTTTTCCTTGACGGCGGTTGGCAATTTGCCCCGTTGAGTTGACTGTCACTGTTTCAAAAGTAAAGCTTTTTAAAGCATTGGAAGATGGCGTAGGTTTTGGAGTTTCTGGTGCGGGTTTTGGAGATGGTTTTGGAGATGGTTTTGGAGATGGTTTTGGCGATGGACTTTCTGCTACAGATTGTGGAGAGGGTTTGGGCGATGAACTTTTGGCTGTAGTTTTTGGAGATGATTTTTGAGCTGATGATTTAGGAGATGGGGCCGCATTTTTGGATGAAGGTGGAAGATTTGGTGAAGATGAAGAAGTTTTGTTGTTCAACAAACTTTGACTCAGCACAGCTAATGCAAATCCTCCCCCAGCAAAACCCGCTAATTGCAAGAAACCTCGCCTTGTTGTGTTAGTTCGTAACGGCAAAGAGTGCTGTGGAATCACAGGAATTGTGGGAATTGGTGTCGGTGCGGGAGATTGTCCAGACTGACGTTGAAAATCTCTGAAAACTTCCTCTGCTGATTGATAGCGCTGCTGGATATCTTTTGCCAACAACTTAGATAAAATTAATTCCAATTCCTTGTCTATGGGACTCTTCAAATGTTGCTGCCAATTTCCAGTCCAGCTATAACCGTGTTCCGTCCACAAACCATAAGGATGTACCCCCGTCAGTAGATGAAAAGCCGTCGCCCCCAAGCTAAACAAATCGCTGGCTGCATAAGCTTCACCCCCTTGCATTTGTTCAAGCGGTGCATAACCATGCGAACCAATTTGCGTTCCCTGTCGCGATATCACTGTTCCCGACAACTGTTTGGAAACTCCGAAATCAATCAGCATTAACAAACCGTCGCTGCGACGGCGCATAATATTCTCAGGCTTGATATCTCGGTGAATGATTTTTTGTTCGTGAACAAACTTGAGAACAGGTAGAAGTTCGAGTAATAGTTGCTTAACTTGGCTTTCTTGCAAAATTCCCTGATTTTGGAAAAGCGTCAACAAATTATCACCATCAACAAACTGCTGTACGAGATACAAATATTTGTTGTCTTCAAAGTAGGCATCTAGTGATGGAATTTGGGGATGTTGTCCTAGCTGTTGCAGTTGTCTAGCTTCTAGCTGAAATAATTCTACCGCTTTGTTAATCGCCCAAGTTCCCTGGACATCGGGTGCTAATTGTTTAACGACACAGCGTTGATTTAGTCTATCAATATCTTCTGCTAAATAGGTTCTGCCGAAGCCACCTTGACCGAGGAGTTTGATCATGCGGAAACGATTTCGCAGGATGGGTACGAGTTGAAGGCCACAACTGATGCAATATGTTTGCCCGTCGGGGTTTTGAGGATTGGGGCAGTCTGGATTGATACAGCAAATCATTTATTTTAGGAATGATATTGTTTATATTGTATAGGACTTACGCATGGGGCCCAGAAACCGGTTTTTTTTTATGAAAATACTTCGTTCGCTCTCGTAGATTCGGTAAAAAACCCGCTTATGAAGGCGGAGGGCGTCCAGTAGTCTAATTTGTAGGGTGCGGATATGTGAGATTTGCATCTTACTTGGAGATTGTAGATAGAATTATTAAATTCAATTAAGATATGGACGGCGGCCCAGAACGATAGACACGAATCACTTTCCCCGTCAGTATCTCAGCAGTAGATATCGCATCATTAATATTCGCACTCAGTCTAGGCATATCGTCATCTCGCGTGCAGGCAATAATACCGCAATGGTCAGGTTTCAGCTTGTGCAGTTGAAAGAAATCGCGCCGATTGATGGTCAAAACAGCTCGATTGTCACTGATGGCAAATACTAATACATCCTCATCAGGTAGTCCAGCATTTCCTGCTTCTTGAACAGTCAGGATATCATGGCCCAAAGAGCGCAGATTTTGCACAACTTGTCGGGGAAAGTGTTCGTCTGCATAGAGACGTGCCATAGGTTTATTTGATATTTTCCGGTGTATCTAAGATTTCGTCAGCATCATCTTGCTGTCGAATTGCTGACTCAATTTCGTCAGGATAAGCTTCAGTATAAGCCCAAACATTTACCAAATCAGCAGCACTGAGATGGGGGTAGCAGTCTAGGATAAAAGCATCGGTAGCGCCGTCATTGCGATAGCTGGCGAGCAACCAAACGGGAATGCGAGTTTTGTCAATACAAGCATCACCGCCCATCACGCCGGGAGTTTTGGTTATCGGGCGGCCGCTGTTTTTCAGGCTTTGAGTTAAGATGCCGATCGCCTCAGCTTTTTCGATCGCGGTTAAGGCCAGGAGTTGTACTTCTAATTCTTCGATTGTCATATAAATTTGGGGATTTATGAATTGTGTAGCTATTTGATATTGTAAGGCGATATGTCTATTAGTTATCAAGCTCGGTCGGCTTAAGTCTGCGGTAGGAGCGGGTTTTACCAACCATCTATGTCGGAACCAACAACATAATAAACCAGCCCCGGCCTAATCTCGGAATCCTCTTCACAAGCCCCCGGATTCATCCGTGAGGTCGATTTTTGAATTCTTTAATCTAAAATCTAAAATCTAAAATCGATTGACTGACTCTCGCGGTGCGTCGCTGCGAGATTGTCGATTTGATTTGTAGATTGTTGCGGGCGACGCACCCTACTACTTAGCTACAGCACAGAACCAAAAACCGGAGACTACGCGGAAACCAGAGCTACGCGAAAACCCCTGAGCCTCCACCTGAAGCCCGCCGAGAGGAAGTCACGATAGGCACAACGGCAATAGACCGCATTGCTGTCCCAGGAACCGCCACGCCGCGCTCGGTTATTATTTGTTCCAGGTTCCCAAGAACTTCCGTCAGTCGGTGCGCCGTTATAATTACCATGCCATTTATCGCTGCACCATTCCCAAACATTGCCGTGCATATCGTATAAACCAAAAGCATTCGGCGGAAAACTCCCTACATCTGTTGTTTGTTCACGCCAAAGTCCTTTGGGTGCAGCACCGTAGGGATTATTGCCGTCATAATTAACTAAATCTGGCGTAATTGTGTCACCAAAATAGAAAGGCGTTGTAGTTCCCGCGCGACAAGCATATTCCCATTCCGCTTCCGATGGTAAACGATAAGTCTTCTCTGTTTTTTCAGAAAGTTTTTGGCAGAATTCCACAGCCTCATCCCAACTTACATTTTCTACTGGACGTTTCGCACCTTTGAAATTAGATGGGTTATTTCCCATCACCGCTTGATATTGTGCTTGAGTGACTTCATATTTACCCATAAAAAAAGGAGGGATATTCACATTATGCTGTGGCCCTTCATTGTCACTTCGTCCTGTTTCCGTACTGGGGGAACCCATCACAAAA
The DNA here is from genome assembly GCF_036705125.1 of Microcoleus sp. B7-D4. Taxonomy (NCBI): domain Bacteria; kingdom Bacillati; phylum Cyanobacteriota; class Cyanophyceae; order Oscillatoriales; family Microcoleaceae; genus Microcoleus; species Microcoleus sp. B7-D4. The sequence goes on along the minus strand of NZ_JAUBTT010000033.1, from coordinate 8,948 downwards.
CTGCCACCTGGAATTGCTACCATGTCCAAGATTGCACCGCTACCTAAATTTTCACTAATAAATTGTGCTTGATGGCGTTGACGGTTAGTTATATTACCCCGTGCATTAACTGTCACCACTTCAAAGTCAAAAGTTGGTAAAGTCAGCGTGGGAGTTGATATTGGCGCAGGATTGGGTGTCGGCTTGGGAGTTGATATTGGCGCAGGAGTTGGTGTCGGCTTGGGAGTTGATATTGGCGCAAAAGTTGGTGTCGGCGCAAAAGTTGGTATTGACTGACGTCGAAAATCTTTGAGAACTTCCTCTGCTGATTGATAGCGCTGCTGGATATCTTTTGCTAACAACTTAGAAAGAATCAATGCCAATCCATTGTCTATGGGAATTTTCAAATGTTGCTGCCAATTTGCAGTCCAACTATAACCATGTTCCACCCACAAACTAAAAGGATATACCCCCGTCAGTAGATGAAAAGCCGTCGCCCCCAAGCTAAATAAATCGCTGGCTGGATAAGCTTCACCCCCTTGCATTTGTTCAAGCGGTGCATAACCATCCGAACCAATTTGTGTTCCCAGTCTCGACATCACTGTTCCAGACAACTGTTTGGAAACTCCGAAATCAATGAGAACTAACAAACCATCGCTGCGACGGCGCATAATATTCTCAGGCTTGATATCGCGGTGAATGATTTTTTGTTCGTGAATAAACTTGAGAACAGGTAAGAGTTCGAGTAATAGTCGCTTAACTTGGCTTTCTTGCCAAATTCCCCGATTTTGGAAAAGCTTTAATAAATTATCACCATCGACAAACTGTTGTACCAGATACAAATAGTTGTCTTGTTCAAAATAGGCATCAAGGGATGGAATTTGGGGGTGTTGTCCTAGCTGTTGTAGTTGTCTGGCTTCTTGCTGAAATAATTCTACTGCTTTGTTAATCGCCCAAGTTCCCTGGACATTGGGTGCTAATTGTTTAACGACACAGCGTTGATTGAGTTTATCAATATCTTCTGCTAAATAGGTTCTGCCGAAGCCGCCTTGACCAAGAAATTTGATCATGCGGAAACGGCTTCGCAGAATTGGTACGAGTTTGACGCCACAAGTGATGCAATATGTTTGCCCGTCGGGGTTTTCAGGCTTTTCGCAGTTGGGGTTGATGCAGCAAATCATTTATTTTATGAATGATATTGTTTATATTGTATAGATTAATTGGGCGATTCAACCAGGCGATTTTATGAGTGATAATTTGTAGGGTGCGTCGCTGTCAGATTTTAGATGGCGACGCACCTTACTATTGTGTGGTGCGTCGCTGTGAAATTGTCGATCTTCCTTACAGATTTTTGATGCGACGCACCCTACGGCTTCAACTGTGTAGACGTGGTTTCAAACGCCCTGTATATGGAATGGGATTAGACAGATGCAATCCGACGCTCGATCGCATTATAGAATCGATCGCCCATCTCACCCATCGCCACCTCAATTAACGCTTGATTGTCAGCAGTCACAACCCGCAAAGGTGATTCAGCACAGCAAACTACACCAATTTTATGCCACATTTTGGTCAAATGTTCTTCCAGGTAAGACTCCCAAATTTCTTGATTTTTCGGTGCGACTGAAACTACAATGCAGTTGCCCATTTCACCAAACAAAATTTCATCCCAGCGGCTGACATTTGCCGAATTGAAACTGAGATGAATTTCTGCACCCATTTTAGCAGAAATACAGGATTCCGCGAGGGCGATCGCAATTCCACCTTCCGCACAATCATGGGCAGAACATACCCAACCTTGCCGAATTCCATCCCGACAAACCGATTGCACTTTTCTTTCTAACTCAAAATCTATCCTTGGCGGTTTCCCAGCTACAATCCCGTGAATTGCTGCTAAATATTCCGAACCTCCCAAAGTAGGAGAAGTATCGATTGTTGAGCTTTCAGATGGAAGTTCTGAGTTTTGGGATGATTCCCCAATTCCCAGCACATAAATTAAATCACCTTTCTTTAGCCAAGCTTGGCCAGAAATCTTGGTCAAATCGGGAATTAACCCCACCATTCCGATTACCGGAGTCGGATAAATTGGTTGAGGATTCCCCTCAGCATCAACCGTTTCATTGTAAAGAGAAACATTGCCACCAGTAACAGGCGTTCCCAACTCCCGACAAGCATCAGCAATCCCGCGACAAGCTGACGCTAACTGCCAATATCCGATCGGCTTTTCGGGACTGCCAAAATTCAAATTATCCGTAACTGCCAGAGGTTCAGCGCCCACACAACTTAAGTTTCTCGCTGCTTCCGCTACGACTGCTTTTGCACCTTCATAAGGATCGAGATAAACATAACGAGAATTGCAATCAACCGTTGCAGCAACTCCGGGAATAGCCCCCTGCGGCGCTTCCTCCTTGCTAAGGGGGGGAGAAAGTTTGGGAGTTTCCCTACCTTGTGCCTTTGTAAATAGAGGAATTACCTCTTCTTCCTGTTTGCTTTCGGAAGCTAGAGAAACAGCATTTTCTCTCAGTAGATCCCCCTTAGCAAGGGGGTGTACTTCTAACCCGTTAGCAAGGGAAGAGTGGCAAGGTTCTAGCGGACGCAATCTGACAACCGCAGCATCAGCGCCTCCCGGTAAAACAACAGTATTGTTTTGCACTTGATGGTCGTATTGGCGATAAACCCAGCGTTTAGAAGCGATGGTGGGAGTATCTAAAAGCGTCAGCAAAATCTGATTCCAAGTTTGGAAAATGCCGTTAATTTCGATACCTTTAACTGTGGATTGTGGCAGGGAATCCGCCGTCCATTCCCATGCTTTTTTAGCATATTCGGGCGGCTCTGTCAACAATTCTCGGTGATAAATTGGTGTGTTATCTGCCAAAGCAGTTGCGGTAATTTCGGCAGCGATTTCGCCTTTAAAGAGAATTCGGACGATCGGCTCTTCGATGACTGTCCCCGCTACTACCGCGTGCAATCCCCAGCGGTGAAAAATATCGATTAATTCCTGTTCCCGTCCTTTTTGGGCAACAAACAACATCCGTTCTTGGGATTCCGAAAGCAGGTATTCGTAGGGAATCATGCCGCTTTCTCGAACGGGAACTTTGTCTAAATCGAATTCAATGCCAACGCCACCTTTGGCTGCCATTTCTGATGTGGAACAGGTGATTCCCGCCGCACCCATGTCTTGGGCGGCGACGACTGCACCGGTTTTGAATGCTTCTAAACAAGCTTCAATTAAGGATTTTTCTAAAAATGGATCTCCTACTTGGACTGCGGGGCGATCGTCCATTGATTTGTCTGTCAATTCTGCACTGGCAAAACTTGCTCCTCCCATGCCATCTCGCCCGGTAGTTGAACCGACATAAAGCACGGGATTTCCGATGCCGGATGCCCCGGATTTGACGATTTCTTGAGTTTCCATTAAACCCAAGGCCATGACGTTAACTAATGGGTTGCCGGAATAAGCAGGATCGAAATAAACTTCGCCGCCAACTGTGGGTACTCCGATGCAATTTCCATAATGGGAAATTCCCGATACTACGCCTTTGAACAATCTCTGAGTTTTAGCATCGTCTAAGTTGCCGAAACGCAGGGAATTTAAAAGTGCGATCGGGCGTGCACCCATTGTGAAGATATCGCGGAGAATCCCCCCGACACCGGTTGCTGCACCTTGGAAAGGTTCGACTGCTGACGGGTGGTTGTGGGATTCAATTTTGAAGGCGAGTTGCAAGCCGTCTCCCAAGTCTACGACGCCGGCATTTTCTCCAGGCCCGACGAGAATTCGATCGCCCTCTGTGGGAAACTGTTTTAATAGTGGCCGCGAATTTTTGTAACAGCAGTGTTCGCTCCACATGACGCCGAACATTCCCAATTCAGCTTTATTAGGATGGCGACCTAGACGCTGAACGATTTCTTCATATTCTTCTGGTTTGAGTCTTTCAGCGGCAATTTGTTCGGGGGAAAATGGGGATTCGGAGATGGGAGACATGGAAACTTGTTATAAACCACAGGCTTTATTGTGACATACTCCTACACCAACTGAGTACAATATTGTGTAGGTTTCTCAGCGACTCCAGCTATTGCTTCGGACATTGACTGAGCGTTAAGAACGGGATGACCCACCGCTCTATTTCTTATCACTATGGCTGCATTATGATCGCGGTCAAGACTACACCCACAACGAGCGCAGTGATGCCATCTTTCATGCAGCTTTTTCGGTACTTTTTCGTCGCAACTTGAACAATCTTGTGAAGTGTTATAGGCACTTACTGGCACTACCAACAAGCCAGCATTTACGGCTTTATTTGTTAGTATCGACAGAAAGCTTGACCACCCAGCATCCAACACAGATTTAGCTAATTTTGTGCGGGAAAGTCCCTTGATATTCAAGTCTTCAACCGCAATAACATCATATTTATTCAATAGAGCGTTAGCAGTCTTGAAATGAAAGTCTTTACGCTTGTCCGCTATTTTTTTGTGACACTTCCCCAATTGCTTAACTGCTTTCTGCCTGCGGTTGCTACCTTTTTTGCGGCGTGAGACTCGCTTCTGGATAGTTCGTAGGCGTTTTTGGGTTTTGCGGTAATGTTGAGGGATTGCAACAGTCTCGCCCTCTGAGGTTGTCAAAAATTCCTTCAGCCCAACATCAATTCCAGTAATCTTGTTTGGATTAAAATCTGCCTTGATTTCAGGGACTGTTGAATCTTCTAGGGAGAGCGTAAGATAGTACCCATCAGCTTTTTTGGTGATAGAAACGGTTTTGATTTTGAATCCATCAGGTATGGAACGGTGTAAAACAACTTTAACTTTTCCGAGCATCGGCAAGTTGATTAAGTTATTCTGCAAGCAGCCGTCTTTAACTTGAGGATAAGTGAATGTGCGGTAACGACTGCGTGGTTTAAATCGAGGTCTACCGCTACGCTTTCCATTGCTATCACCTTTTAGGAAACGATCAAAAGTTACCTTAACTCGTTTAACTACATCTTGGAGAACTTGAGAATAAACCTCGCCATACCAAGGGTGAGTTTTCTTGAGTTGAGGTAACGTCTTCTTCTGACTGTAGTAATCTGGGTTGTCCCGCAGTTGGGGTAAGTGGCAAACCAGAGGACAGGCATTGATGGGAGAACGGTTTTGCTCATACCAGTTAAACCTATCCGCCAACAAATAGTTATACTGGCTACACATCATTGACAGCCATCTGTCAATCTCAATGGCTTGTAACTTTGTTGGACGTAATCGATACTGGTAAGAGGTTCTCATTCCCTAGATTTTGTTAATTATGTTATATGTAAGTTAACTTACTGTCAGCAAGCGTGTCAATGCCATTCCAGAAAAATAATACATTCGGCGCCAAAAAACGGCTCAAACGCCCTCTAGACAAGGAAACGATCGGATTCAAAGGTTACGAAGGACAAAAAGAGAAACTTAAGGCTGTTCCCGACTGGCCTGAACGTCTCAGAGAATTTGTTGATAAATTGATCAGTGACTACGAAAATTAATTGGTCAACTCCGTACCTACCTTGACTCGCCTATTCATCCCACACTATAGCTGTAATCAGATTAGTGTGGGTATTTCGGCGGTTTAGCTAAATGCCCTGTGGTTGGTTAATCTAAAATCTACAATCCTAGGCGCAATGCGTTGGTTAATCTAAAATCTCAAATCTCAAATCTAAAATCGAATGACTTTACCTCGAAATCTCAATTTTGCTAACCAAAACTTGCGGAACCTTTCTTTTAAAGGGCTTGACTTGTCAGGGGCGAATTTCAGCGGTTGCGACATTCGAGGCTGCAATTTCACCGGGGCGATTTTGAGGGGGGCAAATTTTCAGGGTGTCCGAACCGGACAAAGCCGCAGGCGGGTGAGAAATTTGATTGCTAGGGCTGGGGTGACTGCGGTGACAGTGACGACGGCTGGGGCTTTGATTGGACTGATTGCCGGGGCAGATGCGGGGGCTGTGGCGGTGGCCGGAACCGCTGCGACGGCGATTGCTGCGACTCGGTGCGAGGCTGGGATTGTGGCGGGGGCTGTGGCTGGGGCTGCTGCGGCGATCGGCGCTAGCGGTATTGTGACATTTTTGGGGGGAGATACTCTCAGGGGAATTGTCTTATTTTTGGTTTCTGGGGTAATTCTTGGGTTAACTGCGATCGGATTTTTTATCGCTGTTGAACAGATAGAAAAATTGTCGATAACGTCATTTAGAAAGGCTGATTTAACTGATGCTGTTTTCGATCGAGGGGCGGTTCTAGATGCAGATTTTTCCGATGCGCGAGGAGTGCCGTGGTAGACTACACAATTACTGATTTTTTACCCATTCCCGGAATTCTCGCACTGCTGCGGTTGCGCCTGTAGTTTGACAGCGATCGATAAATTCGTCAACTTTTGCAGTCGGTAGCATCGGGAAAGCCAGGGAAAAATTGCACTCGGCATATTCACCATTTTGCAATTGATAAAACTTGATGCTTCGTCCGTCGTACCGCCAAATTTCTGGTACGCCTAAATCTGCATATAAATCGAATTGATTTAAGGAACTGCTGGTAATATCAATTTCCAGTGCTAAATCTGGCGGCGGATCTTGAGCAAAGTCTAATTCAGTTCTCCCTCTGACCAGTGCTTCATTCTGGATATAATAGCATGAATCTGGTTCTTTACCCGCTGCTTTTTTGCGTTTTTTTATAGTCATCGAGCCAAAGGGGTTGTACTCAAGATTGAGTTCTTCTATGAGAGTTACAATTAAGCGATCGATCAGCCTGTTGCGATTTTCATGTTCGGGTAGTGGCACCATAATTTCTAATTGACCTTGATGATAAGCAATTCTGGTGGAACGTTTGTTGCCCAGTTCCCCTAGGAGATTTTCATATAAGTGCCAACTGATATTGGGGAGTAAAATTCGCTGTTCGGGGGGCGTTGATATTGTTAGCATTTTACTTGGTTTTAGATATTGAGAATATTTTATTTTAGCCTTTTTTTTTTGCGAACCGCACAAAAAGTATCTGCCGATAGCCACGGTTATGCGCTACTCTATAGCGGTTCTCAAGCGTGGTGAGGTATGGGGGCAAGTCCTATGCCCTATGCCCTATGCCCTATGCCCTATGCCCTACGAGCACCTCATTTACTGAGAAAGGCTATAGTTAATAATAGACTGTGGTCATTAGTCCTTGTTGTATGAAGTTGCGATCGTTCTTTTCTTTCCTCATTGCTGGCGTCTTGGCACTCTTAGGCTTGAGTGCCGGTGGTTTTTACTGGCTGACAACTCACACTCCCCTGAATTTGCTCGCCGGCGGGCCGACAACTACTCCGGCTGCGGCTGTGTTTGTCTCGAAACAAGCACCTTTGTTAGCTTCAATGCTGGTAAATCCCGATCGCCTCGAAGCATTGCGACAAGTTTTTGCCACTCCCGAAGAAAGAAGTCGATCGCACGCAGAATTTGAGCAAATCAAAAAAAGTTTCCTCGCCAATACAGGTCTGGATTACAGTCGAGATATCCAACCTTGGATAGGTGACGAAATTACCCTCGCCGTCACAACCCCTGATTTCGATGGCGACAGCAGCAACGGCAAACAAGCCGGGTTTTTGCTGGCGGTTTCCTCCCAAAAGGTCGATCGCAGCCAAAAATTTCTCGACTCCTACTGGCGCCAACAATCTCGTGGCGATAAAACAGTGCAGTCGGAAATATATAAAGGCGTGAAAATTAATTATAAACAAGCACCCATAGCCAAGAAAAAATCTGCTTCGCTTTCGCCTTTTAACCCGTTTTCTCTGCCGACTTCCAAGTTGCCATCCAGCTTCGCAACAGCAGCCATCGGCGGTAATTTAAATTATGGGAATAACCAAAGTTTTGTTTTATTTTCCAATAGCCCAATTGTGATTCGAGATGCAATTAATAACGTTGAATCAGCCAACCTAAATCTCGACAATACCCCGGAATATCAAAAAGCTTTGCAGCAGCTAACTCAAGGCAGAATCGCTTTAGCATTTGTCAATCTCCCGCAATCAGCAACCGAGCAAAATCCCCAAGTTTCTCTTAATTCCCTCGCAGTTGCTGTCGGAGTCAACCGACGGGGATTGCTGGCTCAAACTGCTTTAGTGACATCGCGAGAAAACACAGCTTCTCCCACACTCTCCGAACCTGTGCAAGCCTTGCAATACATTCCCTCAGCGAGTCCTTTCGCGGTCGCCAGCACCGACTTAAGGAATTTTTGGGCTGATTTGTCATCGGCGGTTTCCACTAACGCTGAAGTCTCAAATTTAGTCGATCGCACTCTGGCAGATATTCAACAACTTTGGGGCGTCAACCTGCCGCAGGATATATTTGGCTGGGTACAAGGAGAATACGCTTTAGCAGTGCTTCCGAATTCGTCAAATAGTGCCGATTGGATTTTTGCCGCCGAAAAATCTGCTGATTCCCAAAAGGATCTCGACAAACTCGATGAAATTGCCCGCAGCAAAGAATACAGCATCGGCAGCTTCACTCTCAGAAACCAGAAAATTACCGCTTGGACGCAGTTGACAACGAACCCCAATTATGGTAAAGAAAATAATAGAAAAAGTGCGATCGAAACCGAGGCAAAAGGAGTCCGAGCCACCGTCGGCAAATACGAAATTTTCACCACTTCAGTAGAAGCAATGGACGCAGCACTAGAAGCAGCAGAAACAGGCTCTTTAGTTGCCAATCAAGATTTTCAAACCAGCATTGAACCGCTACCGCCATCTAACGACGGCTATTTTTATTTAGACTGGCCCTCCAGCAGGGCAATTTGGGAAAAACAAATCCCGCTGTTGAGGTTAATTGAACTTTCGGCAAGACCATTGTTCGACCACTTGCGATCGCTCACTGTCACCAGTACGGGAGAAATAACAGGAATTCGCAAAGCTACTATATTTATGCGGCTCAATTAGTTAGGAAGAAGGAAGAAGGAAGAAGGAAGAAGGAAGAAGGAAGAAGGAAGAAGGAAGAAGGAAGAAGGAAGAAGGAAGA